>JABFXD010000723.1 GCA_013361925.1 Streptomyces sp.
TGCAGGGCTGGGTGACGGGCGTGACGGCCGGCCTGGACCCGCATCTGGCCGACCGGATGTGCGACGCGGACTTCCTGTGGCGCTCGACGTTCTCGGACCTGTTCCTGCCGTACGCGGGCGTGCCGGGCGGCGCCCTCCCCGGTGCCACGCTCGCCGAGGAACTGGACCTGCTGGACAAGCTGAGTGACGAGCAGTTCGTCGACGCGGCCCTGGAGTTCAGCTGCGCGATGCCCTACGGCGTCGGCCCGAGTCCACTCGTCGACACCGAGCTGGGGCGCCGCGCCCTGGAGCTGGCCGCCGCGCGGGGGCCGCGGCAGCAGCGGTTCAGCGAACTGCTGCTGACCGATCCGCCGAAGATCCGGGCGTGGCTGCGGCAGTTCCTCCAGGACTGCGACGAGGCGTTCTTCGCGCAGGCCTGGGCCCGCCTGAGTCATCAGCTCGCGGCCGACGCCCGGCACAAGACCGACCTGCTGCGCCGCAAGGGCCTGGCCGAGGCCCTGGCCGCCGTCTCCCCGGCGGTCACGCTCGACGAGGCCGCCGGGGAGATCACGGTCGACAAGCTGAGCGTGGGCCGTACGGCCACCGAGAGCGGCGCCCTGCTCCTCGTGCCCACCAGTCTCGGCCGGCCCCACCTGTCCGTGCTGTACCGGCGGGACTGGCAGCCGGTGGTGCAGTACCCGGTCGGCTCGCCGGAGCTCACGCCTCCCTCGTCCGTGGAGCAGCTCGCGTTGCGGATGACCGCGCTGTCCCACCCCGTGCGGATGCGGATCTGCCGCAATCTGGCCCGCAGCGCCTACACCACGAGCGAGCTGGCGCAGGTGCACGGCATGACCGCCCCGGAGATATCCCGGCACCTGGGCGTGCTGAAGAAGGCGGGCCTGGTCTCCACGCGCCGCCGTGGCCGCTATGTCCAGCATCAGCTGGACATAGCCGTCGTGGCCCGGCTGGGCAGCGACTTCCTGGAGGGCATCCTGCGCTGACCGCGCGCCCGCGCGGCTCAGTCGAACCGGATGTGCCGCAGCCCGATCCGCGCCTGCCTGAGCCGCGTCCGCAGCGCACCCTCGTTGTTCGGCCGCAGCCGCAGCCCCGCGAGGACGGCGATGCGGTCGGCCGTCTTGGGCACGGTCGAGTCGTCCGTCCACAGATGTTCGGCGAACTCGGGCTCGCGCAGCCGCTCCAGACAGTGGTCGAGCTGTTGCACCGCCCAGGTCTCGCGCCCCAGGCCGGCGTTCTTCCCGCCCACGAACTGAAGGAGGTGTCCGAAGCCGCGCTCGCGGAGCCGCTTCATGACGGTCTCGCGCTGGGCGAGGAGCGTGAAGTGGCGTACGTCTTGGCCGAGTTCGCCCAGCCGACCCACGGTCTCGGCGAAGTATCCGGAGTTCGTCACCGTCATGGGGGCGATGACCACGCCGTCGTGCTTGGTCAGGGCGAGGTCGAGGACCTCGACGACGCCCTGCCGCCAGGTCGTCAGATCCTGGAAGTCGCCGCGGAGTTCGGGCGGCAGCATGCGGCGCAGCCCGAAGCCGGCGTGCTCGGGGTCGCAGACGACGCTGCCGGGCAGACGGCGCTGGATCTCGTACGCGGTCTGGGTCTTGCCGCCCCCGAAGGGGCCGTTGATCCAGAGGAGCATGCGCAGACCCTAGTGGGCGGCGGTCACGCGCGCGTCACGGTCGCCCGACTCAGCCGTGCCCGCCGGCCCGCACCAGCCCTGTCTCGTACGCCAGGACGACCACCTGGACCCGGTCCCTGAGCCCGAGCTTGGTCAGGATGCGGCCCACATGGGTCTTCACGGTCGCCTCGGACAGCACCAGGCGGGCCGCGATCTCGCCGTTGGACAGCCCCTGGGCGACCAGGATCATGACCTCGCGCTCCCGGTCGGTGAGCCGCTCCAGCTCCTTGTGCTGGGGCTCCTTGCCGGCGCTCGGCAGCATCGGCGCGAACCGGTCGAGGAGGCGGCGGGTGGTCGAGGGGGCCACCACCGCGTCGCCGCTGTGCACCGCGCGGATCGCGGCGAGGAGCTCACCGGGCGGCACGTCCTTGAGCATGAAGCCGGAGGCGCCCGCCTTCAGCCCGGAGAAGGCGTACTCGTCGAGGTCGAAGGTGGTCAGGATCAGTACCTTCGGCGGGTTCTCCTCCTGGCAGATGCGCCGGGTGGTCTCCACGCCGTCCAGCTTGGGCATGCGCACGTCCATCAGCACCACGTCGACGGCCGTCGCGCGCAGCACCTGGAGGGCCTCGACGCCGTCGCCCGCCTCCGCGACGACCTCCATGTCCGGCTGGGCGGCGAGCACCATCCGGAACCCGGTGCGCAGCAGCACCTGGTCGTCGACGAGCATCACGCGGATCGTCATCGGGGCCTCTTCCGTCTCTCTACAGGGCTTCTTGATTGGTCGGCGGGGGCGTGACAGGTGTCAACAGGGGGCGTGCGTAAGCGTCAATGCGCCGGTTTGAGCGGGAGCAGGGCGCTGATACGGAATCCTCCGCCCGGACGCGGTCCCGCATCCAGCGTGCCGCCGACCATACCGACGCGCTCGCGCATCCCGATCAGGCCGTGGCCCTGGCCGTCGGCGCCGCCGTCCTCGTACAGCTCGTGCGGCGCGCCCTTGCCGTCGTCCTCGACCAGCAGACCGAGCCCGTCGTCGAAGTAGACCAGGCGCACGCTCGCGCCCGCGTTGGGCCCGCCGTGCTTGCGGGTGTTGGTGAGCGCCTCCTGCACGATGCGGTACGCCGTGAGCTCGACGCCGCTGGGCAGCGGGCGCGGGGTGCCCTCCACCTTGAAGTCGACGGGGAGGCCGGAGGTGCGGCACTGCTCGACCAGGTCGTCGATCTGTTCGACGTCGGGCTGCGGGACGTACTCCCCGACCTCCTGGTGCTCGCCGGTGCGCAGCACGCCCAGCAGGCGGCGCATCTCGGCGAGGGCCTGGCGGCCGGTCGAGGAGATCGTCTCCAGGGCCTTCCGCGCCTGGTCGGGCGCGGCGTCGAGGACGTACGCGGCGCCGTCGGCCTGCACCACCATCACCGACACGTTGTGCGCGACCACGTCGTGCAGCTCGCGGGCGATCCGGGCGCGTTCGGCGGCGACCGCGACCTTCGCCTGCGCCTCGCGCTCCTTCTCGAGCCGGCTCGCGCGCTCCTCCAGCTGCGCGAAGTACGCGCGGCGGGTGCGCACCGAGTCGCCGAGCACCCAGGCCAGCGCGAACGGCACCGTCTGGAAGACGATGAGCGCCGCGTTGGCCAGGGCGCTCGCGTCGTGGTTCCACCACCGCAGATGCGCCACGCACGCCGCGCTCAGCCCCATGGCGAGCGCGAGCCGGGACGCCCAGCGGGCGCCGGTCGCGGCGACGGTGTAGACGATCACGAGGAACGCGAAGTCGCCCGGCGTCGTCGAGACGTCCGTCAGCAGTTGGACGACGCCGATGGCGATGGCCAGGAGCAGCATCTTCTCCGGCATGCGCCGGCGCAGCGCGATCACCAGGCACAGCAGGAGGATGACCGGGATGATCGCGGCCTCCGCGTCGGTGCCCTCGTCCGACTGCTCGGCGACTTCGAACATGACCGAGATCCCGAACAGGAAGACGGCCCAGAAGCCGTCGACCCATGTCGGGTGCCTGCGGAGGAAGTCATAGAGGCGCTGCACGTAACCCAGCGTAGGGAAGCGTGATGTGTGCAGGGGTCAACCGGAGGATCGATCCATGCGCCCTCGGCATACTCCCCAAGGTGGAGGCTCCGCTCCCCTGTACGCATAGTCTGGCGCCGTGACGGACGGGACGGCGGACGAGTGGCGCGGCTGGCGGGCGGCGACGGAGGCCGCCCTGTACGGCCCCGACGGCTTCTACCGCCGCCCTGAGGGCCCGGCCGGCCACTTCCGTACGTCCGTGCACGCGTCGCCGCTGTTCGCCGAGGCGGTGGCCCGGCTGCTGTGCCGGGTCGACGAGGCCCTGGAGCGGCCCGCGGCGCTCGACTTCGTCGACATGGCGGCCGGCCGGGGCGAGCTGGTCACCGGGGTGCTCGCGGCGCTGCCCGCGGACGTCGCGGCCCGCACGCGCGCGTACGCCGTGGAGATCGCCGACCGACCGCCCGGCCTCGACCACCGGATCGAGTGGCTGCCCGAGCCCCCGCACGCGATCACCGGGCTGCTGTTCGCCAACGAGTGGCTGGACAACGTGCCGGTCGAGGTCGCCGAGGTGGACTCCGCGGGCGTCGCGCGGCGGGTGCTCGTACGGCGGGACGGCACCGAACGTCTCGGCGAGCCGCTCTCCGCCGCGGAGGCGCGGTGGCTCGCGCGGTGGTGGCCGCTGCCCGCCGAGGAGGGGCTGCGGGCGGAGATCGGGCTGCCCCGGGACGAGGTGTGGGCGGACGCGGTCGGGTCCGTGGGTCGGGGGCTCGCGGTGGCGGTCGACTACGCGCACACCATGGACACGCGCCCCCTGTTCGGAACGCTCACCGGGTTTCGCGCCGGGCGCGAGACGGCACCCGTGCCGGACGGGTCGTGCGACATCACGACGCACGTGGCACTGGACGCGTGCACGCTCCCTGGAGGGCGCGTACTGACGCAGCGCGCCGCTCTGCGCGCCTTGGAGATCACAGGCGCACGCCCCCCGCTCGCGCTCGCGACCACACAACCCGCGGCCTACGTCCGCGCCCTCGCGAGCGCCGGCGAGGCCGCCGAACTCACCGCACCCGGGGGCCTCGGCGACTTCGGCTGGCTGCTCCAGCCCGTGGGCATCGAGCAGGCGCGCCTGGGCGGCCTACTTGTCGATGTCCCCGACCACGAAGAACAGTGACCCGAGGATCGCCACCATGTCCGCCACCAGCGTCCCCGGGAGCAGCTCCACGAGGGCCTGGATGTTGTTGTACGACGCCGAGCGGAGCTTGAGCCGGTACGGCGTCTTCTCGCCCTTGCTGACGAGGTAGTAGCCGTTGATGCCGAGGGGGTTCTCGGTCCACGCGTACGTGTGGCCCTCGGGTGCCTTGAGGACCTTGGGGAGCCGCTGGTTGATCGGCCCCGGCTCCAGCTCGGCGAGCCGGTCCAGGCAGGCGTCGGCGAGGTCGAGGGCGTTGTGGGTCTGCTCCAGGAGGACCTCGAAGCGGGCGAGACAGTCGCCCTCCGTCCGGGTCACCACCTTCAGGGTGTCCTGGAGCTCCCCGTAGGCGAGGTACGGCTCGTCGCGGCGCAGGTCGAAGTCGACGCCGGAGGCGCGCGCGATGGGCCCGCTCACGCCGTAGGCGTGCACGGCCTGCGGGGCGAGAGCGCCCACGCCCCGCGTGCGCCCCCGGAAGATCTCGTTGCCGAGCACCAGGTCGTCGTACACGTCCATGCGGGAGCGCACGGCGGCGACGGCGGCACGCGCGCGTCCCGTCCAGCCGGCCGGGAGGTCCTCCTTGAGGCCGCCGACGCGGTTGAACATGTAGTGCATGCGCCCGCCGGAGACCTCCTCCATGACGTTCTGGAGCACCTCGCGCTCCCGGAACGCGTAGAAGACCGGCGTGATGCCGCCGAGCTCCAGGGGGTACGACCCGAGGAACATCAGGTGGTTGAGGACCCGGTTGAGCTCCGCGAGCAGCGTGCGCGTCCACACCGCGCGCGTGGGGACCTCCATGCCCAGCATGCGTTCGACGGCGAGGACCACACCCAGCTCGTTGGAGAAGGCCGACAGCCAGTCGTGGCGGTTGGCGAGCATGATGATCTGGCGGTAGTCGCGCGCCTCGAAGAGCTTCTCCGCGCCGCGGTGCATATAGCCGATCACCGGCTCCGCGTGCTGGATCCGCTCGCCGTCCAGGACGAGCCTGAGGCGCAGCACACCGTGCGTCGACGGGTGCTGGGGCCCGATGTTGAGCACCATGTCGGTGCTCTCCGCGGCGCCGCCGATACCGACCGTGGTCTCCGTCGTGGGAGTCATGGACACAGTCTCTCCTACGTACGCTGACCCTATGGAGACGGGGAGCGGGCAGGACACGGAACCGGTGGCGGGCGAGCCGGTGTGGATCGGGCTGCCCCCTGGGCTGCTGCGGATGCGACGGCTGTTGCTGGTGGTGTGGCTGGGGCTGATCGCCCTCGCACTGGGTCTGCTGCTCGGCCTGTTCGCGGGCCCGGTCTGGGCCGCCCTCGCGCTGCTGCCGCTCGCCGTCATCGCCTGGGGCTGGGTGATGCTCGGCCGCAACTGGGCCTCCTGGCGCTACGCCGAGCGCGCGGACGACCTGCTGATCAGCCGGGGCGTGCTGTGGCGCGAGGAGACGGTCGTGCCGTACGGGCGGATGCAGCTGGTCGAGGTCACCTCCGGTCCCGTGGAGCGGCACTTCGGGCTCGCCAGCGTCCAGCTCCACACGGCCGCCGCGGCGACCGACGCCACCATCCCCGGCCTGGAACCGGCCGAGGCGGAACGGCTGCGCGACCGGCTCACCGAGCTCGGCGAGGCCCGATCGGCGGGCCTGTGACGACGCCGGGTCTCGACGACGGCGTGCCCGGGCTGCGGGCCAAGCCGCCGGTGACCGAGCGGCGGCTGCACCCGGTGACCCCGCTCAGACGGGCGTGGGCGCCCGTGGCGGTGCTCATCGGGTGGGCGGTGCACGACCCCGACCAGGCGCAGCGCCAGCTGACCCGGCTCACCACCACGACCCTGCTGATCGCGGTCGCCGTCCTGGTCCCGGCCGCCGCCCTGTACGGCTTCCTCACCTGGTGGTACACGCACTTCGCGGTCACCGAGTCCGAACTGCGCATCCGTACCGGTCTGGTGTTCCGGCGCACCGTGCACATCCGGCTGGAACGCATCCAGGCCGTCGACGTCACCCAGCCGCTCCTCGCGCGCGTGGCGGGCGTCGCCAAGCTGAAACTCGACGTCATAGGCGCCGACAAGAAGGACGAGCTCGCCTTCCTGGGGGAGCGCGAGGCGCGCACGCTCCGCGCGGAACTCCTCGCGCGCGCCGCCGGGTTCGCGCCCGAGACGGCGCACGAAGTCGGCGAGGCTCCGGCGCGCGAGCTGCTGCGCACGGCCCCGCGCGACCTCGCGATCGCCCTCGTCCTGACGGGCGCCACCTGGGGCACGCTGGTCGCCGCCCTCGTCGTACCGCCCGTCCTGTGGTTCGCCACCCACAGCCTGTGGACGGTCCTCGCCACCGGGCTGCCCCTGCTCGGCGCGGCGGGCGCGAGCAGCGTGGGGCGGTTCGTCGGCGAGTACGACTGGACCGTGGGCGAGTCGCCCGACGGGCTGCGGATCGACCACGGACTCCTGGACCGCACGCACGAGACGGTGCCGCCGGGGCGCGTGCAGACCGTGCGGATCGTGGAGCCGCTGCTGTGGCGGCGGCGCGGCTGGGTGCGGGTGGAGCTGGACGTCGCCGGGTCGTCCAACTCGGTGCTGGTGCCGGTCGCCCCGCGCGAGGTCGCCGAGGCCGTCGTCGCGCGCGTGCTGCCCGGCGTGACGGTGCCGCCGCCGGCCGCGCTGTCCCGGCCGCCGCGACGCGCCGGACGGTGCGTGCCGGTGTGGTGGCGCGGCCACGGACTCGCCGTCACGGACGCGGTGTTCGCGGCCCGGCAGGGACTGCTGAGGCGCAGCGTCGCCCTCGTGCCGCACGCCAAGGTGCAGAGCGTACGGCTCGTTCAAGGCCCCTGGCGGCGCCTGTGGGGGCTCGCCGACGTCCATGTGGACACGGGGGCCGGCAAGACCGTCACGGCCCGTCTGCGGGACGCGG
>JABFXD010000383.1 GCA_013361925.1 Streptomyces sp.
CCACCGCGTCGTCCGCGTCGAGCGGCAGCGGCGTGCCCTCGCGGACCCGGGCCGCGAACGCGTCCAACTGGTAGGTGTACGACGACCTGGTGCCGAGGTGCTCCGTGCGCTCGCCGTCCGCCGTGCGCACCACGACCCGGTCGTCGAGGTGCGGCAGTACGAAGTTCGTCGCCGTCGCCTCACCCCGGCTGCCGACGATCCGGCAGCTCATGTCCAGGCCGTCGTACGCCATGTGACAGCGCGCCGAAGCGGTGGCCCCGCTCGGGAACTCCAGCTCCCCGTCAAGCCATTCGTCCACGCCCGGCGCCCCCGCCCGCTCGCCACCGCGCGCGGAGACGAGCCGCGGCGCGCCGCCGCCGAACGGGGCCAGCATGCGCACGGCGTGCAGGCCGTAACAGCCCAGGTCCATCACCGCGCCGCCGGCCAGCGGCAGCGACCAGCGCGGGTCGGTGTCCGGCGGCGCGGCGATCGCGACCATCGTCTCCACCCGCTGGAGCTCGCCGAGTTCACCGCTCTCCAGCAGCTCGTGCAGGCGGCGGGTGACCGGGTGGAAGAGGTAGTGGAAGGCCTCCATGAAGACGGTCCCGGACTTCGCCGCCGCCTCCCGCACCTCGGCGGCCTCCTCGGCGTTGCTCGCCGACGGCTTCTCGGAGAGCACGTGCTTGCCGGCCGCGAGGGCGGCGAGGTTCCACGGCCCGTGCAGACCGTTGGCGAGGGGGTTGTAGACCACCTCGACCTCGGGGTCCGCGATCAGGTCGGCGTAGGAGTCCACGACCCGCTCCACGCCGTGCTCGCGCGCGAACTCCTCGGCGCGGGACCGGTCGCGGGCGGCCACCGCGACGACACGGTGGCCGGTCGAACGGGCCGGGCCGATCAGGGAGCCCGCGGTGATCCGCGCGGCTCCCAGTACTCCGATGCGCAGTGGTTCCCGGCCCGGCTCGCTCATGCCTGCCGTACCTCCTGGATGGTGACGGGGCGGTGCTCGTGCAGGGACAGTGTGCACGCCTCGGCGATCCAGCCCGCCTCCAGGGCGTCCTCCACCGTGCACGGCGAGGGGCGCTTGCCCGCCACGACCTCGGTGAACGCGGTGAGTTCGGCGCGGTAGGCCGCGGTGAAGCGGTCCATGAAGAAGTCGTGCGGGGTCCCGGCCGGGAAGGTCACCCCGGGCTCGACCGAGCGCAGCGGCAGCTTGTCCTCCAGGCCGACCGCGATGGAGTCCTCGAAGCCGTGCAGCTCCATCCGGACGTCGTAACCCCGCTTGTTGTGCCGGGAGTTGGAGATCACCGCGATCGTGCCGTCGTCCAGGGTGAGGATCGCGCCGGTGGTGTCGGCGTCGCCCGCCGCCTTGATGTAGTCGGCGCCCCGGTTGCCGCCGACGGCGTACACCTCGACGACCTCGCGGCCGGTCACCCAGCGGATGATGTCGAAGTCGTGCACCGAGCAGTCGCGGAAGATGCCCCCGGACGCGGCGACGTACGCGGCCGGCGGCGGCGCCGGGTCCAGGGTCGTCGAGCGCACGGTGTGCAGCTTGCCGAGCTCGCCGGACTGCACGGCGGCCCGCGCGGCCACGAACCCGGTGTCGAAGCGCCGGTTGTAGCCGATCTGGATCGGTACGTCACTGCCCCGGATCGCCCTGAGGACCTCGACGCCCTCGCTCATGTGCTTGGCGACCGGCTTCTCGCAGAACACCGGGATGCCGGCCTCGACACCGGCCAGGATCAGCGCCGGGTGGGCGTCCGTCGCGGCGGCCACGACGATGCCGTCCACGCCGGCGGCCAGCAGGGCCTCGGGCGAGTCCACGACCTCGCCGCCGAACTTCTCCGCGGCGGCCTTGGCGGCGTCCGCGAACGGGTCGGTGAGCACGAGCGACTCGACCGCGTCGAGTCCGGAGAGGGTCTCGGCGTGGAAGGCGCCGATACGGCCGAGGCCGAGGATTCCGATGCGCATGGGGGTTGCAGCTCCTTGAGGGTTCTTACGAAAACAGGGGGCCCGAAAGGCTCACGGGGGCTTGAACGGCTCAGTCCAGTCCGCCGAGCACGTTCTGGTCCCAGTCGATCACCGATCCGGTGACCACACCCGACCGGTCGGACAGCAGCAGGACCACGAAGTCGGCGATCTCGTCCGGCTGGCCGAGCTTGCCCATCGGCAGCTTGGCGGCGGCCTGCTCACGCCAGTCGTCCGCGGCGCCGTGGAAGGTCTTCTGGGTGGCGTCCTCGCCCTCGGTCGCCGTCCAGCCGATGTTCAGGCCGTTGATCCGCACCCGGTCCCAGCGGTGCGCGTGCGCCGCGTTGCGGGTCAGGCCGATCAGCCCGGCCTTCGCGGCGACGTACGGCGCGAGGAACGGCTGCCCGCCGTGCGCGGACGACGTGATGATGTTGACGACCGTGCCGGGCGCGCCCCGGCCCACCATGTCGGCGACCGCGGCCTGCATCGCGAAGAACGGCGCCTTGAGGTTGATCGCGATGTGCTGGTCGAACAGTTCGGGCGTGGTGTCGAGCAGCGTGCCCCGGGAGGTGAGACCCGCCGAGTTCACCAGGCAGTCGATCCGGCCGTACGCGGCGACGACCTCGGCCACCGACCCCTTCGCCTGCTCGGCGTCCGCGAGGTCGGCGCGCACGAACATCGCCTTGCCGCCCGCCGCCGTCAGCTCGGCCACCAGTGCCTCTCCCGGCTCCGGACGGCGCCCGGACACGGCCACGGTCGCGCCCTCGCGGACGGCGGCCCGGGCGATCGCCGCGCCCACGCCCTGGCTGCCCCCGTTGACGAGGACGACCTTGCCGTCGAGGAGGCCCTGAAGCCCCTGAGATCCCTGAAGTGCCATGGGGGATGTGTTCCTTTCAGCTCTCGCGCCGCTCGGCGCGCGCCCGCAGCTCGTCCCGCAGCGTGCGCGGCGTCCACCGCTCGCTGAGCGCACGGCGGACCAGATCCGCCTGCGAGGGCGGGGCCAGACCGTCCACCGGGGGGTCACTGTCGAGGTTGGTGGGGAAGGGGTAGCCCTCGGCGCTGGCGGCGATGACGTTCGCCAGCCACTCCTCGCTCGCGCCCTCGGTGGCGCGGCGCAGCAGCACGGGGTAGACCGCGTTCGCCATCGTCTCCCGGTCCACGGTCTCCATGGCCCGCCCGAACGCCGAGGACACCTGGAGCAGATTGGCGACCCGCCGCACATCCGTGGTGCGGTTGGTGCCGGCCGCGTGGAACAGCGCCGGGTTGAAGAAGGCGGCGTCGCCCTTGGCCAGCGGCAGCTGGACGTGGTGCTTCTTGAAGTACGCCTGGAACTCGGGCCGCCGCCAGGCCAGATAACCCGGCTCGAAGGTCTGTGAGTACGGCAGGTACAGCGTCGGCCCGGACTCCACCGGCATGTCGCAGTGCGCGACCGCGCCCTGGAGCGTGAGCACGGGGGAGAGGCGGTGCACATGGGACGGGTAGGCGGCGGCCACCTCGTCGGAGAGGAAACCGAGGTGGTAGTCGCGGTGCGCGGTCTGGGCCAGGCCGCCGGGGTTGACCACGTTGACCTGGGAGGTGACCTGGTAGCCGGGGCCCAGCCAGGCCTCCGCGACCAGGGCGAGGACGGGGTTGGCGTAGTAGTCGGCGAACGCCGTCGGGTCGTACAGGGCGGCCTTCTCCAGCGCGTTCCACACCCGTTCGTTGGCTCCGGGCGTCGCGAAGTGGTCGCCGGCGGTGGCGCCCGCCGCGTCCTGCTCGCGGATCAGCGCCTCGAAGACCGCGCTCGCCCGGTCGACGACCGCGGTATCGGGGAACGCGCCGCGGAAGACCACGACTCCGGGCCCGTCGGTGAGGGCCCGCACGAGCTCCTCCTGGACCTCCCGGCGGTCCTTGGCGGCACGGACGCGCTCACTGTCGTAGAGCAGGACGTTCCGCTCCACGGACGCGGCGTACGGGTAGTCGGCGGGGTCGGTGGTCCGCTCCACGAGCGGGCGCAGGGCGGCGAGGTCACAGTCCTGCTCGGAGAGCCAGGCACGGCGGTGTACGGCGGTGAAGGACATCGACGTCCTCTCGGTGGCAGGGCGACAGCGCTTCGGTGACAGGGGCGACGCAGCGCTGTCATTCTTGTCAGTACAAACCCGTCGAACAACCGGCACGGAGCCATCAAAAACCCCTCAAGGAGCCCGCGCATGGGTCACCCCTTCCCGATCCGGGAAATCGCACGTCAGGCAGGGCTCAGCGAGGCCACCGTGGACCGGGTGCTGAACGGCAGGGGTGGCGTCCGGGAGAGCACCGAGCGCGAGGTCCGGCAGGCCATCGCCGACCTCGACCGGCAGCGCACCCAGGTCCGGCTCGTCGGCCGGACCTTCATGATCGACATAGTGATGCAGACGCCCGACCGGTTCAGCACCGCCGTCCGGGCCGCGCTGGAGGCGGAACTGCCCGCCCTGCATCCGGCGGTCGTACGCTCCCGGTTCCACTTCCGGGAGACCGGCCCGGTCGAGGAGCAGGTCCGCACCCTGGACCGGATAGCCCGGCGCGGCTCCCAGGGCGTGATCCTCAAGGCGCCGGACGTCCCCGAGGTCACGGCGGCCGTCGGACGCCTGGTCGCCGCCGGCATCCCGGTCGTCACCCTGGTCACCGACCTGCCCACCAGCGCCCGCCTCGGCTACGTCGGCATCGACAACCGGGCGGCCGGGGCGACGGCGGCGTATCTGATGGGCCAGTGGCTGGGGGACCGGCCCGGCAATGTCCTCACCAGCCTCAGCAGCGGGTTCTTCCGCAACGAGGAGGAGCGCGAGATGGGCTTCCGCAGCGCCATGCGGGCCCACCACCCGGATCGCACGCTGGTCGAGATCGCCGAGGGCCAGGGACTGGACGCCACCCAGTACGACCTCGTCCGCGCCGCCCTCGTCCGCGACCCGGACATCCGCGCCGTCTACTCCATCGGTGGCGGCAACATCGCGACCCTGCGCGCCTTCGAGGACCTGGGGCGCGCCTGCGCGGTCTTCGTCGCCCACGACCTGGACCACGACAACACCCGGCTGCTGAGCGAGCACCGCCTCTCCGCGGTCCTCCACCACGATCTGCGCCAGGACCTGCGGGAGGCCTGCCACCTCGTCATGCGGGCGCACGGCGCGCTGCCCCCGGCGGGGCCCACGCTGCCGTCCCCGATCCAGGTCGTGACCCCGTACAACATGCCCAGCCGGGACTGACGGCGTACGCCTCAGCCGAGATTGATGGCGTACGCCTTGCGCAGCGTCTCGTGGACGGTCCACGTCGTACGGTCGCCCGCGCGCAGCACCGCCATGTCGCCGGGCCCGACCTCCAGCGTCGGCCCCCCTTCCACCTCGACGGTGGCCGATCCACTGATCACCACGAACAGCTCGTCCGCCTCGGTGTCGGTGACGACGCCCGGCGTGATCTGCCAGATGCCCCGGAGCTGCTTGCCGTCCGCCGACTCCCAGACCACCTTCCCGGTCACCTCGGGCGTCCCGGACACGATCTGCGCCGGGTCCAGGGGCTCGGGTTCGAGCTCGGCGTCGGGGATGTGGACCACGAAACCGTGGCTCATGGAACTCAGGGAACTCAGGGAACTCATGGGGTGACCCTAGCCACCGCGCGCGCCCCTCCGCCGTGGACAGGGTGTGGGGTATCGGCCCAGGTGGGAGGACACTTCGTCGCGACTGGCGGCCCGACGTGATGCGCGTGATCGTGGGAGACATGGCACAGGCCGCGGCTCCGGCCGCCGAAGCACCGCAGGCGCACGACACGCGCGAGGCCGTCCTGTTCGGCGGCGTCTACGGCGCGGTCCTGGCCTGCTCGATGGTCGCCGCGCTCACCCAGTACGGCCACACCTCCCAGGACAGCCGCCGCTACGACGCCCTGTGGCTCCTGGTCACGGCCCTCGCCTCCGCCCTCGCGCACGGCTACGCCCACTACATCGCCGAACGCACCCCGCACCGGCGCGGCGACGCCGTGCGCACGCTCGTCAACGAGTGGCCCCTGATCGCGGCCGTCCTGCCCACCGTCGCGGTGCTGGCGGGCGCGGGGTGGGGCTGGTGGCCGGCGAAGGGGGTGGAGTACCCGGCGTTCGCCCTGAACATCACCCTGCTGTTCGGCCTCGGGCTGGTGACCGCACGTTCGGCGCACCGGTCGTGGGCCACCGCCCTGCTGACCGGCGGGGTGGACGCGCTGCTGGGCGTGGGCGTCGTGGTGGCCAACGCCGTCATCAAGTGACGGCGAGGCAGGGAGCCGGAAGTGACGGAGCGTAGGGTCGGGGCCGGCCGGGGAAGGGAGCCCACATGACCACCGACGTCACCGACGAGGCGATCCAGAGCCTGCACGCCACCGCCGACCCCCGGCTGCGCGACCTGCTCACCGCCCTCGTCCGGCATCTGCACGACTTCGCCCGCGAGACCCGGCTGACGCAACAGGAGTGGGAGGCGGCGATCCGCTTCCTCACGGCGACGGGACAGACCTGCACGGACACCCGGCAGGAGTTCATCCTCCTGTCGGACGTGCTCGGCCTGTCGATGCTGCTGGAGACACTGCACGGCCGACACACCCCCGACGCCACCGAGTCGACCGTCCTCGGCCCCTTCCACATGACGAAGTCCCCGGCCCGCCCGCTCGGCGCGAACATCGACCTCGTCGGGGCGGGCGAGCCCTGCCTGGTCAGCGGCCGTGTCCTGGCCGCGGACGGCACCCCGCTGCCCGGCGCGACCCTCGACGTCTGGCAGGCCGACGGCAACGGCTTCTACGACGTCCAGCAGCCGGACGTCCAGCCGGCGGGCAACGGGCGCGGCCTGTTCACCACCGACAGCGAGGGCCGCTTCCGGTTCCGCACCTGTGTGCCGAGTTCGTACCCGATCCCCACGGACGGCCCGGTGGGCGACCTGCTGCGCGCCACCGGCAGGCACCCCTACCGCCCCGCCCACATCCACTTCATCGCCTCGGCCCCGGACCACACCCCGGTCACCACGCACATCTTCGTCGCGGGCGACAAGTACCTGGACTCGGACGCGGTGTTCGCCGTCAAGCAGAGCCTCGTCCGCGACTTCACCCCGACCGACGACCCGTCCCTGGCCGAGGAGTCGGGCCTGCCGAACCCCTTCCGGCACGCGCACATCGACCTCGTACTGGAGCGCGCGTGAACCACGTGACGGCCTTCACCCATGAAACGCCGCCCATGCGGGTCGTCTTCCGACCCGGCGCCGCGACGACGGCGACCGCGGGGGAGGCCGAACGGCTCGGCCTGCGGCGGCTGTTGGTGGTCTCCGGCACGCATGGCGCCGAGGTGGCACAGGCGGTCGCCGACTCCCTCGGCCCGGCCTGCGCGGGCCTGCACACCGGGGCCAGGATGCACGTCCCCGCCGAAGTCGCCGACCGGGCCGTGGAGGTGGCCCGGGCGGCGGGCGCGGACGGCTGTGTGGCGGTCGGCGGCGGCTCGGCGATCGGGCTCGGCAAGGCGATCGCGCTGCGCACCGGACTGCCGCTGATCGCGGTGCCCTCCACCTACTCCGGCTCCGAGGCGACCCCGGTGTGGGGCCTGACCGAACACGGCGCCAAACGCACCGGCCGCGACCCGTCCGTCCTGCCCCGCAGCATCGTCTACGACCCCGAGCTCACCCTCTCCCTGCCCGTCCCGCTCTCCGTCACCAGCGGCGTCAACGCGATCGCCCACGCCGTCGAGGCCCTGTACGCCCCCGACACCTCGCCCCTGATCGCGCTGACCGCG
>JABFXD010000880.1 GCA_013361925.1 Streptomyces sp.
CCGACGCGGCGGCCCAGGTTGCCGATGCCGGGGACGACTCCCCAGCCGGGGTGGGCGCGGGTGCCGCGCAGGCGTTCGCGGGCGGTGAGGAGATCCTTCCCGGCGAGGAGGATCATGGCGAGGGTGTACTCGGCGACCGGCAACGCGTTGGCGACGGCCGCCGAGGAGACGGTGAGGCCGCGCCGCCAGACCTCGGGGGTCGCGAAGCCCTTCACGGAGCCGGCCGAGTGCAGGACGGCCCGGAGTTTCGGGGCCGCGTCCAGGACCGCCGCGTCCAGGCGGGGGCAGCCCCAGCCGGTGACGAGGATCTCGGCGCGGGCCAGCGCCCGCCGGACGCCGGGGTCGGCGAAGTCCTCGGCGACCAGCTCCGCGTCGATGTCCACCGACTCCCGCAGCCGCGCCAGCACCTGGGGCGGGAAGACGAGCGGGAGGTTGGCGGCGGTCATGGCGAACAGGGCCTGGGGGCGCTCGGACAACGAAGGGCCTTCCCGCTGGGCGTCTTGGATAGCAAACGGTTTCCAACGTAGGTGGCGGCGAATGAGAGGGTCAATGCACACGCACTCACCTGGAGGACGGCAGGTATGACGGAGACGGTCACCAACTGGGCGGGCAACATCACCTACACCGCGAAGGAGCTGCACCGGCCCAGCTCGCCGGCCGCGCTGGCCGCGCTCGTGGCCGGGAGCGGGCGGGTGCGGGTGCTGGGCAGCGGGCACTCCTTCAACGAGATCGCCGAGCCGGGCGCCGAGGGGGTGCTGCTGTCGATCGCCGGGTTCCCTCCGGTGATCGACGTGGACTCGGCCGCGCGGACCGTGCGGGTGGGGGGTGGCGTGCGGTACGCGGAACTCGCCCGTGTCGTCCACGCGCACGGGCTCGCGCTGCCCAACATGGCGTCCCTGCCGCATATTTCGGTCGCCGGGTCGGTCGCGACCGGCACCCACGGCTCGGGCGTGGGCAACGCTCCGCTGGCGAGCGCGGTACGTGAGGTGGAGCTGGTCGTCGCCGACGGGTCCACGGTCACGATCGGACGCGGCGACGCACGGTTCGCCGGTGCGGTGACCTCGCTGGGCGCGCTCGGGGTCGTCACCGCGCTCACGCTGGACCTGGAGCCGTCGTACGACGTCGAGCAGCATCTGTTCACCGAACTCCCGCTGGAGAACCTGGACTTCGAGGCGGTGATGGGGTCGGCGTACAGCGTCAGTCTCTTCACCGACTGGCGGGAGCCGGGCTTTGGGCAGGTGTGGCTCAAGCGGCGCACGGACCAGCCGCTCGCGGAGTTCCCCTGGGCCGCGCCGGCCACCGAGAAGCTGCACCCGGTGCCGGGGATGCCCGCGGTCAACTGCACCGAGCAGTTCGGGGTGCCGGGCCCCTGGCACGAGCGACTGCCGCACTTCCGGGCCGAGTTCACCCCGAGCAGCGGGGCGGAGCTCCAGTCGGAGTACCTGCTGCCGCGCCGGTACGCCGTCGAGGCGCTGCACGCGGTCGACGGCGTCCGGGAGACGGTCGCCGGTGTGCTCCAGACCTGCGAGGTGCGCACGGTCGCCGCCGACGAGCAGTGGCTGAGCCCGGCGTACGGGCGGGACACCGTGGCCCTGCACTTCACCTGGATCGAGGACACCGCCGCCGTGCTGCCTGTCGTGCGTCGACTGGAGGAGGCGCTCGACGGGTTCGAGGCGCGACCGCACTGGGGGAAGGTGTTCACCACACCGGGCGCGGCCCTGCGCGAGCGCTATCCGCGGCTCGACGACTTCCGGGCGCTTGCGCGTGACCTCGATCCGAGCGGTAAATTCGCCAATGGCTTCGTGCGGGACGTGCTCGCCGACTGACGGCCGTCCGACTTTATAAAGCCCCTTTCCTAACCCCTTGTCGAAAGGTCCCGACAGCCATAACCTTGCGGCGCGCCGGTGCCGTCGTCCCGGCAAGAGCCGAAGGGACAGGGGCTACCCGGTGAAGCGCACCTCACGTGACATCCGCACCGCGAACCGCTACGAGGTACTGCGCCAGATCATCGCCGAGTCGCCCACCTCCCGGCAGGAGCTGGCGGCCGCCACGGGGCTCAGCCTCGCCACGGTCGCCACGCTCGTCGGTGAGCTGCTGGACCTCCGCATGATCACGGAGGTCGGGTTCGAGGACTCGGCGGGCGGTCGCCCCCGGGGGCTCGTCGCGGTCAACACGTCGGGCGGCGCGCTGATCGGTGTCGACATCGCGGAGACGTACGTCCATGTGGAGCTGTTCGACCTCGGGCTGAACGTGCTGGCCCGGGCCGAGGAGGACGTCCGGCCGAGCGAGAGCCGGCCCGAGCAGGTGGTCGGGCATGTGGCCGCGGTCGTCGGCTCGGTGGTCGCGCAGGCCGGGATCGAGGGGGCGCGGGTCCTGGGTGTCGGGGTGAGCGTGCCGGGCCAGGTGGACCGGGCCACCGGCATCTCGGAGTACGCGCCCAACTGGGACTGGCACGACGTGCCGTTGCTCGACCTGCTGACCGAGCACATCGCCTACCCCCTCTATCTGGACAACCCGCTGCGCGCCTCGGCGGTGGCCGAGCTGTGGTTCGGGGCGGCGCGCGGACGCGGGGACGCCGTGGTGGTCAACCTCGGGACCGGCGTGGGTTCCGGACTGATCCTCGGCGGCGGGCTGCACCGGGGGGTGAGCAACAGCGCCGGCGAGTGGGGCCACACGACGATCGTGCTGGACGGCCGGCTGTGCCGCTGCGGCAAGAACGGCTGTGTGGAGGCGTATGTCGGCGCGTCCGGGATCATGCTGACCCTGCGCGAGTCGAGCGCCGACAGTCCGCTGCTGCACCCGGAGGACCAGACGGCGACGATCGCCGCGCTGGCCCGGGGCCTGGCCGAGCGGGACCCGGTGGCGGTCAAGGTGGTCCGCGACACCGTCCGCTATCTCGGTGCCGGCATCGCCGACCTGGTCAACCTGTTCAACCCCGAGGTGGTCGTGCTCAGCAGCTGGGTCGCGGCGGCCCTCGGCGAGCCCCTGGTCGAGGAGGTGCGCGAGGCCGTCGCCCGGCACGCGCTGCCGCGGCCGAACGCCGCCACCGAGATCGTCCTCTCCCCGATCCCCACCGATCCGGTGTGCCTGGGCGCGGCGACGTTCGCGCTCGAAGGGGCACTGCAATCGGTCGGGCAGAGGCAGCCCAAACGCACCACGTCGACCCGGGCCAAAGCCCACAACCGCCAGTAACTCCTGCCCCCTGAAGGGGGATCGCGGGCCCCGACGCGGCGGTCCGCACCCCGTGACGTCCGGCATCCCGAACGTCACGCAACGCTTCGAACAGACTTCGTCCAACCCCTTGCCGAAGCCTTAGCCGAAGGTTAACGTCCCGCACCGCAACTCCTTTTGAGCCATTGGCGCTGAGCCGCAGCCGTACTCGAGACAAGGACGTCAGCATGTCGGCATTGAGCAACAACAACTGGTCCCGCCGATCCCTCTTCCGGGCCGCGGCGGGCATGGCCGCCGCCGGCACGCTGGCGGCCTGCGGCAGCAACAACGGCCGCAGCGGCGGCGGTTCGGGCGACAGCCTCACCCAGTACTTCCACGCGTACGGCGAGGCGGGCACCGAGCAGGCCATCAAGCGCTACGCCAAGGCCTACAAGGACGCCAACGTCACGACCCAGTGGATCACCGGCAGCAACTTCGAGAACAAGCTGTTCCCGGCCCTGCTCACCAAGAACGCGCCCGACGTCTTCGAGTTCCACCCGCAGCTTCAGCTGGTGACGAGCGGCCAGGTCGCCGACCTGTCCGACATCATCAACCCGGTCAAGGACGACTTCAACCCGGCCGACATCGCCTCCCACACGGTCGACGGGAAGATATACGGCGTCCGGATGATCGACGACCCGCAGTTCTTCTACTACCGCCCCTCGCTGTTCGAGAAGGCCAAGGTCGAGGTCCCCCAGACGCTGGAGGAGCTGATCGAGGCCGTCAACAAGCTGACGACCGACAAGGTCAAGGGCGCCTTCCTCGGCAACGACATCACGCCCGTCCAGAGCCCGCTGATCTGGTCGGCCGGCGCGGACACCCTCAACGACAAGAACGAGATCGCGTACCACACCGACGCCGTGGCCGAGGGTCTGGGCCAGCTCCGCAAGCTGTTCACCAGCGGCAACCTGCTCCTCGACGCCCCCGCCGACTGGTGGGACCCCTCCGCCTTCACCCAGGGCCTGACCGCGATCCAGTGGTGCGGCATGTGGGCCATGCCGGTCATCCAGAAGGCGCTCGGCGACGACGTCGGCATCTTCCCGTTCCCGAAGGTCGGCTCGGCCGGCAAGTTCTCGGTCACCAACGGCGGTTGGTCGATGTTCGTCAACGCCAAGGGCGACAACGTCGACGCGGCCAAGGAATACGTCAAGTGGCTGTGGATCGACCAGAAGGAGTACCAGGAGGACTGGGCGCTCTCCTACGGCTTCCACATCCCGCCGCGCACCTCCATCGCGCAGTCCGCCACCAAGCTCAAGTCGGGTCTGCCGGCCGAGGGCGTCAAGCTCTTCAGCGAGTACGGCCACTTCGACAACATCGGCTGGACGCAGGCCATGATCGCCGCGATCAACGACGTGATCGCCAACTCGGTGCGCAAGGGCGGCAGTCCTGACGCCGCGCTCAGCGCCGCCGACAAGAAGGTCAACGCAGAGCTCAAGAAGCTCTTCGGATAGACCGGCGGACGGACCTCGACATGTCGACCACCACCAAGATCGACCTCGCGAACCCCGCCCCGGCCAAGCCTGAGAAGGCACGGTCGCGGCGGGGCCTGCGGGCCAACGCGACGCTCAACTTCTGGCTCTTCACCGGGCCCTTCCTCATCGGCCTGATCGTCTTCGTGTTCGTGCCGATGGGCTGGAGCATCTACCTCAGCTTCTTCGAGGCCCGCTTCACCGTCTCGCCGAGCAGCTTCATCGGCTTCGACAACTACCGGGCGATCCTCGACAACCCCGACTTCACCGGGGCGCTGGTCACCTTCACCGTCTTCGCCGCGTTCATCGTGCCCACCACCTGGGCGCTGTCGCTGGGTCTGGCGCTGCTGGTGCACCGCATCCGGTTCATGAAGGCGTTCTTCCGGTCGGTGTTCTTCCTGCCGACCGCCGTGTCCTACGTGGCCGCCGCGCTGATCTGGAAGATGTCCATCTTCAACGGCGTCCGCTTCGGCATGGCGAACACCGTCATCGGCTGGTTCGGCTTCGAGAACGTCGCCTGGCTCGCCAACCCCGACCCGCCCTGGTACTGGCTCGTCATCGTGACACTGCGGCTGTGGCTGCAAGCCGGCTTCTACATGATCCTGTTCCTGGCCGCGTTGCAGAACATCCCGGCCGAGCTGTACGAGGCCGCGGCCATCGACGGCGCCAAGCCGGGCTGGCAGACCTTCCGCTACATCACGCTCCCCCAGCTGCGCGCCACCTCCACCGCGGTGATCCTGCTGCTGCTGATCGCCGCCTACCAGGCCTTCGACGAGTTCTGGAACCTGCTGAGCAAGGCGACCTGGGGCCAGCCGCCGCTCGTCGAGCTGTACAAGACGGCACTGGGCGAGAACCAGGACTACGGCCAGGGCAGCGCGGGCGCGGTCATCCTGACCCTGCTCATCCTGGTCATCACGCTGTTCCAGGGCAAGATCATGGGCTTCGGAAGGGGTGAGGAGGCCAAGTGACCACCACCGCACCTGACCTCAAGAAGCCGCGCGGCAAGAAGCGCGGCGGTGGGGTCCTGGGCAACACCGGTCTCTACATCGCCACCGGTGTCGCCGCCCTGCTCTTCCTGATCCCCTTCTATCTGATCGTCCGCAACGCGCTGATGACGGACCCGGAGATCACGGGCGAGAACTGGAAGTGGTTCCCCACCGACATCCAGTGGGGCAACATCACCGAGCCGTTCAAGGACGAGACCGTCGACTTCGGCCGCGCCCTGTGGAACTCGTGGGTCGTCGCCGTCCTGCACACCAGCGGCATCCTGCTGATCTGCTCGCTGGCCGGCTACGGCCTGGCCCGCATCCCGTACAAGCACGCCAACAAGGTCTTCTACGGCGTCCTGGTCACCCTGATGATCCCGACCGCCGTGACCTTCGTGCCCAGCTTCGTGCTGGTCTCGTCGCTCGGCTGGGTGGACACCTACCGCGGTCTGATCATCCCGGGTCTGTTCAGTGGTTTCACCTGCTTCCTGTTCCGGCAGTACTTCCTGGGGTTCCCCAAGGAGCTGGAGGAGGCGGCGCGCGTGGACGGACTCTCGTACTGGGGGGCGTACTGGCGGGTCGTCGTGCCCAACTCGCTGAACTTCTTCGCGGCGATGGCCACGATCACGTTCATCAGCGGCTGGAACTCCTTCCTGTGGCCCCTGGTCATCGGCCAGGACCCCAGCGCCTGGACCATCCAGGTCGCGCTGTCCGCGTACATGACCAACCAGACCGTGAACTACCACCTGATCTTCATGTCCACGGCCATCTCCATCCTGCCCCTGGTCCTGGTGTTCCTCTTCCTCCAGCGCTGGCTGGTGCAGGGGATCGCACAGACCGGCATCAAGGGCTGACCCGCTCTCTTCCCGAAAGACCTGGAGACCGATGTCCTTCCGCACCACCGACGTCGACTACGTAGAGGACGTGTCGCCCGGCAGCGGGGCCCTCCCGCCCCGCGCCTGGTACGCGTCCTCGGACGCCACTTCCCTCTCCCTGAACGGCAGTTGGCGGCTCAGAGTGTCGCCGACCGCCGACGCCGAGGACGACTCGTTCGCCGAGGACGGTTACGACGCCGGGGACTGGGCCGAGGTCACGGTCCCCGGGCACTGGGCCCTCCAGGGCGACGGGGCCTTCGGGAAGCCCATCTACACCAACCATCTCTACCCCTTCCCGGTGGACCCGCCGCACGTGCCGACGGAGAACCCGACCGGCGACCATCTGCGCTGCTTCGACCTGCCGGAGGAGTGGCCCGCTCTCGACGAGGGCGGTGCCGTCCTGCGCTTCGACGGCGTCGAGTCCTGCGCCCGGGTCTGGCTCAACGGCACGGACATCGGCGAGTTCAAGGGCTCGCGCCTCGCGCACGAGTTCGCGGTCGGGCATCTGCTGAAGCCCCGCGGCAACGTCCTCGCGGTCCGCGTCCACCAGTGGTCGGCCGGCTCCTACCTGGAGGACCAGGACCAGTGGTGGCTGCCCGGCATCTTCCGGGACGTCACCCTGCTGCACCGCCCGGCGGGCAGCGTCCTCGACTTCTTCGTGCACGCCGACTACGACCACCGCACCGGCGAGGGCACCCTGCGCGTCGACTCCGACGTCGACGGGCGGGTCCTCGTGCCCGCCCTGGACATCGATGTCGCGACCGGTGAGCCGGTCACGGTCGCGGTCGAGCCGTGGAGCGCCGAGACGCCGCGGCTGTACGACGGTGAGCTGGTCACCGAGGGCGAGCGGGTGCCCCTGCGGATCGGCTTCCGCACGGTCGTCCTGGAGGACGGCCTCATCAAGGTCAACGGCACGCCGATCCTCTTCAAGGGCGTCAACCGGCACGAATGGCACCCGGACACGGGCCGCGCCCTGGACCTCGCGACCATGCGCGAGGACGTGCTGCTGATGAAGCGGCACAACCTCAACGCGGTCCGCACCTCGCACTACCCGCCGCACCCGGCCTTCCTGGACCTGTGCGACGAGTACGGCCTGTGGGTCATCGACGAGTGCGACCTGGAGACCCACGG
>JABFXD010001078.1 GCA_013361925.1 Streptomyces sp.
GTGGTGAGCCTGCCGCGTGACTCGTACGCGATGACACCCCCGCACACCGACCGGACCACCGGTGAGGAGCACCACGGCCACCCCGTCAAACTGAACGCGGCCTACGCGGAGGGCGGCCCCCAGCTGACCGTGCGGACCGTCGAGACGATGACGCACGTGAAGATCGACCACTATCTGGAGGTCGACTTCACCAGCTTCATGAAGACGGTGGACGTGCTCGGCGGCGTGAAGATCTGCACCACCGAACCGCTGAAGGACGCGTACACGGGGCTCGACCTCCCCGCCGGCTCGCACACCCTCATGGGCGGCGAGGCCCTCCAGTACGTCCGCTCCCGGCACATCGACGGGGCGGCGGACCTCGGCCGGATGAAGCGCCAGCAGCGCTTCATGGCGGCGCTGATCGACCGCGCGACCTCCTCCGGCATCCTCCTGAACCCCATGAAGTTCCGGGACGTGACGCGGGCCGTGCTGGGCTCGGTGCGGGCCGACAAGGAGTTCGGCACCGGCGAACTCCTCGATCTGGGGCGGGCGATGCGGAACTTCTCGCCCTCGTCGTCCGAGTTCACGACGGTCCCGATCGGGCAGATGGGGTACGTCGTCAAGGGCGTCGGCTCCACCCTGAAGTGGGACGCGAAGAAGGCCGGCCGCCTCTTCCAGGCCCTGCGCGACGACGAGCCGCTGGCCGTGCACAAGCCGAAGAGCAAGGCGGTCCGGGTCGCCGTCGCCCCGCAGCAGATCCGCGTCCAGGTCGAGAACGGCACCGCCACCGCCGGACTCGGCAAGCGCGTCGACGCCCAGCTCGCCGCGACCGGCTTCCGCACCACCCACCAGCCGGTGACCTCGGCGAACCGCACGGTCAAGCGCACGGTCATCGCCTACGACCCCCGCTGGGACCGCTCCGCCAAGTCCCTCGCCGCGGCCCTGCCGGGCAGCGAGCTGCGGCCCGTGCCGGGGCAGGGGGCCCTGCTCAAGGTGATCGCCGGGGCGGACTTCAGGCAGGTGCGGAAGGTGCGGGCGGAGGACCCGTACCAGGGCGAGTTCGGGGTGGTGACGGGCGACGAGGTGGGCTGCGTGTAGACACGGCCGTCGAAAGTCCGGAACTTCGGTCAACTTCCGGCCAGGACTGAGGACTTGTGTCTAGTTTGGTGCGCATCCAGACCGGTCACGTCCGGTCAGTGCCGCCCGAAGGAGACCAGACCCATGTCCGACCCCGCAGTGCCCCGTGACGAAGGTGTCGCCCGCATGGCCCGGCTGCGGACCGACGTGTCCCACTCGGCCCGGATCTGGAACTACTGGCTCGGCGGCAAGGACCACTACCCCGTGGACGAGGAGGTCGGCGACCAGATCCTGTCCTTCGTCCCGGCCCTGCCGCGCTCGGCCGTCGCCGACCGCGCCTTCCTGGCCCGCGCCGTCCGCTACCTCGCCGCGGAGGCGGGCATACGGCAGTTCCTGGACATCGGCACCGGTCTGCCCACCGCCGACAACACCCACGAGGTCGCCCAGCGCGTCGACCCCTCGTGCCGGATCGTCTACGTCGACAACGACCCCCTCGTCCTCACCCACGCGCACGCCCTGCTCACCAGCACGCCCGAAGGGGCCACCGACTACATCGAGGCCGACGTCCACGACCCGGAGGCGATCCTGCGGGGCGCCGCCGAGATCCTCGACCTCACCCAGCCGGTCGCGGTCACGATGCTCGGCATAGTCAACTTCGTCATGGACACCGACGACGCGGTCGCGATCGTGCGCAAGCTCCTCGCGGCCCTGCCCTCCGGCAGCCACCTGGTGATCTCCCACCCCACCACCGAGGTCGACGGCGAGGCGATGAAGTCGGCGGTGGAGTACTGGAACAGCCAGGGCTCGGCCCCCATGACCCTGCGCAGCCGCGCCGATCTCACCCGCCTCTTCGAGGGCGTCGAGCTCCTCGAACCCGGCATCGTCTCCTGCTCGCGCTGGCGGCCGGAGGTGCCGCAGGACGAGATCGCCGAGGTCACGCACTTCGCCGGGGTGGGCAGGAAGCCGTAACCCCAATGGCGGCGGGGCGGCGACCGGTGTCGTAACAGCCCGGATCGGGGTGATTACGTCGACTACGTTCCGGATTATTACCGTCCGCCCGATGGCGCCGGGCGGCGGGCGGGCGTAGGACGGAAACGCACACGGGGCCCGCCCCGGGCTCCGCGACCCCCCGAGGAGGAGCCATGACCAAGCCCGCGATGACCGGAACGGCCGCCATGAGCAAGGAGATGCAGGACTGCGTCGAGGCGTGCATGTCCTGCCACAGCATGTGCGAGGAGGCCATGAGCTCCTGCATGCAGATGGGCGGGCAGGCCCAGATGCAGATCATGCGCGCGCTCCTGGACTGCTCCGAGATGACCCGCATGTGCGCGGACATGATGATGCGCCGCTCGCCGATGTCGGCGGAGATGTGCGCGATGTGCGCCAAGGCGTGCGACATGTGTGCCGAGGCGTGTATGGCCATGCCGGACGACCCGATGATGATGCGCTGCGCGGAGGCGTGTCGTCGCTGCGCGGAGATGTGTCGCACGATGGCGGGCGCCACGATGTGAGGCCCTCGGCCTGAAACGGCTCAGGGGCACCCGGTGGGGTGCCCCTGAGCCACGTCGTTCAGTTGCCCGAGACGGTGACCTTCTCGTCGTTCTTCAACTCGTCCACCAGCGTCTTCACCTTCGCCTTGTCCCAGACGAGGTTGCCGTTGGCGGAGCCGGAGATCGGCATGTTCATCGACTTGCCGTCGCCGCTGTTGACGCTCTTCATGGCCCAGAACATGTCCGCGAGGTCGAACAGGCCCATGTCCTTGTCGACGATGAGGGTGTCGAGGCCGGCGCTCATGGTCGGGTAGAGCTTGAAGGGGTTGAGGACGGTGCCCGGCGTCGCCACCTGGTTGGCGAGGGCCGCGAGGAACTTCTGCTGGTTCTTCGTACGGTCCAGGTCGGAGGCCTTGAGGGCGTACCGGGTACGGACGAAGGCCAGGGCCTCCTCGCCGTTCAGGGTCTGCTTGCCCGCCTCGAAGTCGGCGCCGGACTTGGTGTCCTTCATGCCGCCCTTCGGGATGGTGATCTCGACGCCGCCGACCGCGTCCACGATGTTCGCGAAGCCCGCGAAGCCGATCTCGACGTAGTGGTCGATGCGCAGCCCGGTGTTGTACTCGACGGTGCGGACCAGCAGCTCGGGGCCGTCCTCGGCGTAGGCCGCGTTGAGCTTCGTGTGCCGGCCGGTGCCCTTGTACGTCTTGCCGGACTCGGAGCCGACGAACGTCGGGATCTCCACGTCCGAGTCACGCGGCAGGGAGATCAGCGTGTCGCCGTTGCTGCCGGTGTGCAGGATCATCATCGAGTCCGTGCGCTTGCCCTCGGCGGAGCCGGTGTGGAGCTTCTTCTTCTCCTCGGCGGACATGCCGGCCCGGCTGTCGGAACCGACGATCAGGTAGTTGGTGCCCTCGCCCCCGTCCGGCCGGTCGATGACCTTCGACAGGTCGACCTCGCGGTTGAGCTTGGAGTCGGCCCAGAAGTACGTCCCGATCGTCGTCACGACCAGCACGGTCACCACCGTGATCGCCGTCCACTTGATCCGGCGCCGCCAGTTCGGCGCGGGCCGCTCACCGCGGGCCCGGCCGCCGGGACCTGCGGGGCCGCCACCGCCGTAGACCTGGCCGGTGTTGTAGCCGCTGTCGTAGCCGTCCACGGCGGTGTCGTCGGCGTAGCCGGCGTTGCCGTACGCCGGCTGCTGCGGGACCCCGCCGCCGTAGGGCGGCGCGGACTGGCGGGGCGCGGACTGGCCGGGGCCGCCCCCGTACGCGCCCGAGGCGGGCCTGCGGACCTGCCGCATGGCGCGCGCGCCCTCAGGCTGTGCGCTCGCGCTGCCGCGTCCGTACCGGTCGCCGCGGTTCTCGTCGGACCATGCCTCGGGCCAATCGTTCATGGGGCCCAGTGTGCAGGGATGGGCTGTGCCCTTTACAAGGGTCGTAGGAAAATCAGGGCACGGCTGTTGCGAACCCAACACAAAGTCCGCGATCCAGGCCTCGGCATAAGGTGGAGGCCATGACAGATCAGGCCCCCTCGACGGAGTCCGACATCCCGGGCAAGCCGACGTCCGCGTCGCGCACCACGCTCAGCCACATCATGACCCACGCCGACACCAACCTGCTGGGGACCGTGCACGGTGGCGTGATCATGAAGCTGGTCGACGACGCGGCGGGCGCGGTGGCCGGACGGCACAGCGGCGGGCCCGCGGTGACCGCCTCCATGGACGAGATGGCGTTCCTGGAACCGGTCCGGGTCGGTGACCTCGTCCATGTGAAGGCCCAGGTCAACTGGACAGGGCGGACCTCGATGGAGGTCGGGGTGCGGGTGCTGGCGGAGCGCTGGAACGAGTCGAACCCGGCGACCCAGGTCGGCTCCGCGTATCTCGTCTTCGCCGCGGTCGACGCCGACGGCAAGCCCCGGCTGGTGCCACCGGTCGTCCCGGAGACCGAGCGCGACAAGCGCCGCTACCAGGAGGCCCAGATCCGCCGCACCCACCGGCTGGCCCGGCGGCGCGCGATCATGGAACTGCGGGAGAAGCGGGCGGCCGAGGGGTTCGAGGACTGACGCCTACGAGAAAAGGGGCGCCCGGATCTCCGGGCGCCCCTTCTTCGATCAGCCGTTACGGCAGGTTGCGCGCCATGACGATGCGCTGAACCTGGTTCGTGCCCTCGTAGATCTGTGTGATCTTCGCGTCGCGCATCATGCGCTCCACCGGGTAGTCACGGGTGTAGCCGTAGCCGCCGAGCAGCTGGACGGCGTCCGTGGTGACCTCCATGGCCACGTCCGAGGCGAAGCACTTGGCCGCCGCGCCCTGGAAGGTGAGGTCCTTGTCGCCGCGCTCGGAGGCGGCCGCGGCCTGGTAGGTCAGGGCGCGGGCGGCGGCGATCTTCATGGCCATGTCGGCGAGCATGAACTGGATGCCCTGGAAGTCGGCGATGGCCTTGCCGAACTGCTTGCGCTCCTGGACATAGCCCTTGGCGTAGTCGAGGGCGCCCTGGGCGACACCGAGGGCCTGGGCCGCGATGGTGATGCGGGTGTGGTCCAGGGTCTTCATCGCCGTGGCGAAGCCGGTGCCCTCCTCGCCGATCATGCGGTCGGCGGGGATGCGGACGTTGTCGAGGTAGACCTCGCGGGTCGGGGAGCCCTTGATGCCGAGCTTCTTCTCCGGGGCGCCGAAGGAGACGCCCTCGTCGGACTTCTCGACGACGAAGGCGGAGATGCCCTTCGAACGCTTCGAGGGGTCCGTGACCGCCATCACCGTGTAGTACTCGGACTCGCCCGCGTTGGTGATCCAGCGCTTCACGCCGTTGAGGATCCAGTGGTCGCCGTCGCGGACCGCCCGGGTCTTCATGCCGGCCGCGTCGGAACCCGCGTCGGGCTCGGAGAGGCAGTAGGAGAACATGCCCTCGCCCTTGGCGAGCGGGGTCATGTACTTCTTCTTCAGCTCCTCGGAGCCCGAGAGGATGACGGGCAGGGAGCCGAGCTTGTTCACGGCCGGGATCAGGGAGGACGAGACGCAGACGCGCGCCACCTCCTCGATCACGATCACCGTGGCCAGCGCGTCCGCGCCGGCGCCGCCGTACTCCTCGGGCACGTGGACGGCGTGCAGGTCGTTCGCGACCAGTGCCTGAAGGGCCTCGCGCGGGAAGCGGGCCTCCTCGTCCACCGCTGCGGCGTGCGGCGCGATCTTCGCCTCGGCCAGTGAGCGGATGGCGTCGCGGAGCATGTCGTGCTCCTCGGACGGGCGGTACAGGTCGAAGTCAGCCGATCCGGCCAAGGTGTCTCACGCTCCCAGTGCGCTGCGGTGGTCGACGCTAATTACCGTTAAGTAACTCAAATTTTAGAGGGCCGCCCACGGGAGTGATACGTGAGCTTGGCGACAGGAGGAAGGTTGCCCCCGAAGGCTGCCCGGAGGGGCGGGCTCGCACGCCCCGACTATGCTCGGTCAGCGCATCGAACACCGTCCACCTCTGGAGCATCCATGGCCCTCAAGATCACCGTGATCGGCACCGGCTATCTCGGCGCGACCCACGCGGCGGCCATGGCCGAGCTCGGTTTCGAGGTGCTGGGGCTCGATGTCGTACCGGAGAAGATCGCCATGCTCCAGCGCGGCGAGGCCCCGATGTTCGAGCCCGGTCTGGAGGAGCTGCTGCGCAAGCACGTGGCCGGGATCGAGGGGTCGAGCGGGCGGCTGCGGTTCACCCAGGACTGGGCCGAGGTCGGGGCCTTCGGCGATGTGCACTTCCTGTGCATCAACACACCGCAGAAGCACGGCGAGTACGCGTGCGACATGTCGTACGTCGATTCCGCCATCGCCTCGCTCGCGCCGCACCTTTCCGGGCCCGCGCTCGTCGTCGGCAAGTCCACCGTGCCCGTCGGCTCCGCGGACCGGCTGGCGCGTTACCTCGTGGACCACGCCCCCGCCGGGGCGGGCGCCGAGCTGGCGTGGAACCCGGAGTTCCTGCGGGAGGGCTTCGCCGTGCAGGACACGCTGCACCCGGACCGGATCGTGGTCGGGGTGCGCAGCGAGCGCGCGGAGGGGCTGCTGCGGGAGGTGTACGCGACGCCGATGTCGGAGGGCACGCCGTTCGTGGTCACCGACTTCCCGACCGCCGAGCTGGTGAAGACCTCGGCGAACTCCTTCCTCGCCACCAAGATCTCGTTCATCAACGCCATGGCGGAGGTCTGCGAGGCCGCGGGCGGCGATGTGGCGAAGCTGGCGGAGGCCATCGGGTACGACGACCGGATCGGAAGGAAGTTCCTGCGGGCCGGGATCGGGTTCGGCGGTGGCTGTCTGCCCAAGGACATCCGTGCCTTCATGGCGCGCGCCGGTGAGCTGGGTGCCGACCAGGCGCTGACGTTCCTCCGGGAGATCGACTCGATCAACATGCGCCAGCGCGGGCAGATGGTGGAGCTGGCGCGGCAGGCGCTGGGCGGCGGGCCGTTCCTGGGCAAGCGGGTCGCGGTGCTCGGTGCCACCTTCAAGCCCGACACGGACGACGTCCGGGACTCGCCCGCGCTGAACGTGGCCGGGCAGATCCATCTCCAGGGCGGTCAGGTCACGGTCTACGACCCGATGGGCATGGACAACGCCCGCCGGCTCTTCCCGACCCTCGGCTACGCCGACTCGGCCGTGGAGGCGGTGCGCGGCGCCGATGTCGTCCTGCATCTGACGGAGTGGCGGGAGTTCCGCGAGCTGGACCCGGCGGCGCTCGGCGAGGCGGCGGCGGTGCGGCTGATCCTGGACGGGCGGAACTCGCTGGACCCGGTGCTGTGGCGGAAGGCCGGATGGACGTACCGGGCGATGGGCCGGCCGACCGCCTGACCTCTTCCGGAGAAGGCGACGCCGGTTCGGCCGAGGCTCAGTCGGCCGAACCGGCGTCTTGTTGCATTCTGCACCACCGGCCTGTGCGGCATCCGGTGAACTACTTGGCCCGGTAGCGCCGCATCTTCGCGCGCGCCCCGCACACCTGCATCGAGCACCAGCGGCCGCGTCCGGCGGGGCTGCGGTCGTAGTACGCCCAGTGGCAGGTGGCGGCCTCGCAGGACTTGAGGCGCTGCCAGGTCCCGGCGATCAGGGCCGCGGCGACGGCTTCGGCGATACGGGAGTGCAGGCGCCCCGGG
>JABFXD010000817.1 GCA_013361925.1 Streptomyces sp.
ACGGCGGGACGTGTACGACTCCGTGCACCGCATGCGCGTCGCCACCCGCCGGATGCGCAGCGCGTTCAGGTCGTACGGCCTGGTCCTCGACCGTTCGGTCACCGACCCGATCGGCGAGGAGCTGAAGTGGCTCGCCGGCGAACTGGGCGTGGACCGCGACCAGGAGGTACTGACGGAACGGCTGACCGCCCGCCTCGACGAACTGCCGCGCACCCTGCTCACGGGCCCCGTGCGCACCCGGCTGCGTACCTGGTCGCACGCCCGCGGCAGCGGATCGCGCCGTCGGCTGATCGCCGTACTGGACGGAAAGCGGTACCTGGACCTGCTCGCCGCACTGGACGCGCTGGTGGCCGATCCGCCGGTGCTGAAGGCGGCCGGCGGGAGGCCGTCCAAGGTGCTCCCCAAGGCCGTACGGAAGGACTTCGGGAAGCTGACGGAGCTGGTCGAGCAGGCGATCGAGCTGCCGTCCGGCACCGACCGGGACCTCGCGATCCACGAGGCGCGCAAGAAGTGCAAGCGCACGCGGTACTCGGCGGAGGCGGCGGCCAAGGCGCTCGGGGAGCCCGCCGTCGATCTCGCCCGGTCGATGAAGACCCTGCAAGGCCTGCTCGGCGACCACCAGGACAGCGTGATGGCCCGCGGCGCCCTGCGTGATCTCGCGGGTCAGGCTTATGGGGCGGGGGAGAGCACGTTCACGTACGGCGTGCTGTACGGGCACGAGGAGCGGCGGGCCGAGCTGGTCGAGCTGGATCTGCCCGTCACCTGGCCGTCGATCAAGGGGGACATGGAGGTCTGAACGGGCCGGGCCGGAGTGGACGGACGGACAGCGGCGGTCCGCGCTCGCGTTACGCTAGATGGTCACCCCTGTCAGTCCACGGAAGTGCGAGATGTCAGCCGAAACCGCCGAGTCGGTGTTCCCGCAGCTCGAAGCTCTGCTCCCGCATGTGCAGAAGCCGATCCAGTACGTCGGCGGCGAGCTCAACTCCACGGTCAAGCCCTGGGAGTCCTGTGACGTCCACTGGGCGCTCATGTACCCGGACGCCTACGAGGTCGGGCTGCCCAACCAGGGCGTCATGATCCTCTACGAGGTGCTGAACGAACAGGAGGGCGTCCTCGCCGAGCGCACGTACAGCGTCTGGCCGGACCTGGAGGCGCTGATGCGGGAGCACGCCGTCCCGCAGTTCACGGTGGACAGCCACCGCCCGGTGAAGGCCTTCGACGTCTTCGGCCTGTCCTTCTCCACGGAGCTGGGCTACACCAACATGCTGACCGCGCTGGACCTGGCGGGCATTCCGCTGGAGTCGAAGGACCGCGGCCTGGACGACCCGATCGTCCTCGCGGGCGGCCACGCGGCCTTCAACCCGGAGCCGATCGCGGACTTCATCGACGCGGCGATCATCGGCGACGGCGAGCAGGCCGTGCTCGACATGACGCGGATCATCCGCGAGTGGAAGGCGCAGGGGCAGCCGGGCGGCCGCGAGGAGGTCCTCTTCCGCCTCGCGAAGACGGGTTCCGTCTACATCCCGGCGTTCTACGACGTCGAGTACCTCCCCGACGGCCGTATCGCGCGCGTGGTCCCCAACAAGTCGGGCGTCCCGTGGCGTGTGTCCAAGCACACGGTCATGGACCTGGACGAGTGGCCCTACCCCAAGCAGCCCCTGGTCCCGCTCGCCGAGACGGTCCACGAGCGCATGTCGGTGGAGATCTTCCGCGGCTGCACCCGCGGCTGCCGCTTCTGCCAGGCGGGCATGATCACCCGCCCGGTGCGCGAGCGCTCCATCACGGGCATCGGCGAGATGGTCGAGAAGGGCCTGAAGGCGACGGGCTTCGAGGAGGTCGGCCTCCTCTCCCTCTCCTCCGCCGACCACACGGAGATCGGCGACATCGCCAAGGGCCTGGCGGACCGGTACGAGGAAGACAAGATCGGCCTCTCGCTCCCCTCCACCCGGGTCGACGCCTTCAACGTGGACCTGGCGAACGAGCTGACGCGCAACGGCCGCCGCTCGGGCCTGACCTTCGCCCCCGAGGGCGGCAGCGAGCGCATGCGCAAGGTCATCAACAAGATGGTGTCGGAGGAGGACCTGATCCGCACCGTCTCGACGGCCTACGGCAACGGCTGGCGCCAGGTGAAGCTGTACTTCATGTGCGGCCTGCCGACGGAGACCGACGACGACGTCCTCCAGATCGCGGACATGGCGATGAACGTGATCGCCAAGGGCCGTGAGGTCTCCCGCTCCAACGACATCCGCTGCACGGTCTCGATCGGCGGCTTCGTCCCCAAGCCCCACACCCCCTTCCAGTGGGCGCCCCAGCTCTCCGCCGAGGAGACGGACGCCCGCCTGGAGAAGCTCCGCGACAAGATCCGCGGCGACAAGAAGTACGGCCGCTCCATCGGCTTCCGCTACCACGACGGCAAGCCCGGCATCGTCGAAGGCCTCCTCTCCCGCGGCGACCGCCGCATCGGCGCGGTCATCCGCGCGGTCTACGAGGACGGCGGCCGCTTCGACGGCTGGCGCGAGCACTTCTCCTACGACCGCTGGATGCAGTCCGCCGACAAGGCCCTCGCCCCCTTCGGCGTGGACGTCGACTGGTACACCACCCGCGAGCGCACCTACGAGGAGGTCCTCCCCTGGGACCACCTCGACTCCGGCCTCGACAAGGACTGGCTCTGGGAGGACTGGCAGGACGCCCTCGACGAAACAGAGGTCGACGACTGCCGCTGGACGCCCTGCTTCGACTGCGGGGTGTGCCCGCAGATGGACACGTCCATCCAAATCGGCCCGACGGGCAAGAAGCTGCTGCCTCTTACGGTCAAGAACGCGGGTCCGACGCCGGCTGCGAGTGGTCACTCTCACTGAAGGGAGTGAGGCGGCTCTCGCCTGAGTGGCTGCCCTCGGTTCGCGAGGTGACTCATGGCTTCCTAGCGTGGTGGTATCCGCTACCGAGGAGGCCACGTGTCGGTGAGCGAACCGCCTGGGGGCAGTCCTGGTTGGGGGAGTCCGGGTCGAGCCTCGCCGCCTCCCGGGGGGTGGGCGTCGCCGTCCGGGCCGCCTCAGAAGAGGCCGCGGGGGCGTGGCTGTCTCTGGGGATGCGCCGGCGCTGTGGGCGCGGTGGTCGTCATCGTCGTCGTGGTGTTGGTGATCGCGCTCGCGGGCGGCAGCGATGAGAGCACCACACCCGCTCCCAGTGCGACCACGACCCCGGCGACGCGGCAGAGGGAGACACCCGGACCGCAGACGGAGCGGGACGACCTCGTCAGCTTCCAGCTCGACGACCGCTCGCAAGCCGGTATCACCGACATCTGGCTCGTCTGGACGATCAAGAACAGCAGCAGCGAGAAGTCCGACTACTCCTGGGAGTGGGAGGCGGTCGACGCCGGCGGCACTCGCGTGGACAACGGTTCGCAACTGGAGACGGATGTGCAGCCTGGCCAGACGGCCAAGGGTGAGTACCCCACGACGCTCAAGAGCGTGAAGGGCATCAAGCTCAACATCACCAGCTTCGACCGCACGGCCAGCTTGACGTGACGGTGTGAGTCCGGGAGCCCCCTTTCCTGATCGGGAAGGGGGCTTTCTGGTGGGGTGGGTGGTGGGGGCTGCGGGTCAGTGGGGGGCTCGCGGGTACCCGAGGCGTGTCGATGTGTGGTGTCTCCATGGTGGGAGGCAGTGATGAGGGGGACGCAGGAAGCCGTTGCCCGGGCTTTGGACGTGCTCGGGGCGGGGGCCTGTCTGGTGGATGAGCAGGGGCTGATCGTCGCCGTCAATGGACGTGGTGAGCGGCTCCTGGCACGTCCCGCCGCTGAGCTGGTCGGCCGGGACGCCCATGAGCTGCTGCACCGCACCAGCTGCGGGGAACCGACGCCGAGGGCCGAGTGCCGGATACGGGACAGTGTCCTGGGCGGGGAGACGCGGCAGGGGGAGGACGAGTGGCTGGAGCGTGGCGACGGCACGCTGTTGCCGGTGCGATGGCTCGCCACTCCCTGTGACACGGGCACGCTCATCCTGTTCCACTCCGCCGGGCGCCAGAAGCGGCCCGGTCAGCGGTCGTCGGCCGACGGACGGCTCTCCGAACTGGAACGGCTGGCCCTGCTCGCCGAGACGACCACCCTGCTCACCTCGACCCTGGAGATCCACGAGGGGCTGCGCCATCTGATCGCGCTGGTGGTGCCGCGCATCGCCGACTGGGCGGTCATCGACCTGATCGGCGAGCGTGACGAAGTGTGGCGCTTCGCGGTCGCCCAGGGCGAAGGCGGCTCCGTGGTCTTCCGGGAGGACCTCCAGGGGCCCATGCCACCGGTGCTCCAGGAGTCCCAGATGCCCCTGTCCCGCGCTCTGCGCGGCGTCGCGTCCTCCTTCGCCGGTCCCGAGACCTACCAGGGCCCGCCCGACTCCGGGATCGCCATGGAGCAGCGGCGCCTGTTCGAGGCGACCGGCATGCACTCGGCCGTCGTGGTGCCGCTGCGCAGCCTGCACGGTGTGATGGGCGCCCTCACCCTGGGCCGTGCCGATCAGCCGGAGCGGTTCACCAAGAGGGACACCGCCCTGCTGGAGGACATCGCCCGCCGCGCCGGCATGGCCCTGGAGAACGCCCGCCTCTACCAGCGTCAGCGCAAGGTCGCCGAGACCATGCAGCGCCATCTGCTGCCGAAGCTTCCGAACTCACCCGGCCGCAGCATGGCCGTCCGCTACCTGCCCGCGCCCGACGCCTCCCACGTGGGCGGCGACTGGTACGACGCGTTCACGCTGGCGGACGGTGCCACCGCGCTCGCCGTGGGGGACGTCGTCGGTCACGATCTGGAGGCCGCGGCGGGCATGGCGCAGCTGCGCAACATCCTCAGGGCGTACGCGGTGTCCCAGCAGCAGCCGCCGAGCAAGATCGTGGAATGGCTCGATCAGGCGATGACGCAGGGCATCGCCGAGGTCTCCATGGCCACGCTGGTCTTCGCCCGGATGACGGAGAACGCGGGCCGGTGCGAGCTGTCCTGGACGAACGCCGGCCACCCGCCTCCGCTGCTGGTCACGCGCGAGGGCGTGGCCAGCTATCTGACGGACGGTCACGGAGTCCTCCTGGGCCTCCTGCCCGAACGGGCCCGCCCCGACGGGACGGTGGAGCTGCCGCCCGACGCCACCCTGGTCCTCTACACCGACGGCCTGATCGAGTCCCGCGCCCGCACGCTGGACGACGGCCTGGACCGACTGTGCCGCCACGCCGCGGCCCTGGCCCACCGCCCCCTGGAAACCTTCACCGACGAACTGCTGGCACGCGCCCGCCCACCGGACAACGACGACGACGTGGCGCTGCTGGCCGTGCGGTACGTGCCGGGCCTGTCCGGTTGACCCGTCCGCCCCCCGCAACAGGGTCAGGGCGTGTCGTACGTGTCGTGCCAGCGCCACCAGGCGTACGGGTCGGACTGGGGGTAGGTCTCCGGGGAGTCCTCCCAGGTCTCCTGGCGGCCCAGGGCCGTCATGTCCAGGTAGCTCCAGGTGCTGCCGAGGGCTTCGTCGCCGCGGGCGTTGATGAAGTAGGTGCGGTAGACGGTGTCGGCGTCGAGGACGAAGGCGTTGGTGCCGTGCCATTCGTCGACGCCGAAGTCGGTGTCGAAGTCGTCGGTGAGGGTGTACCAGGGGATCGACCAGCCCATCCTCGTTCTCACCCGCTCGATGTCCGGCTGCGGGGCGCGTGAGGCGAAGACGAGGGTGGTGTCGCGGGCGTTGAGGTGGGCGAGGTCGCCCACGTGGTCGGCGACCATGGAGCAGCCGACGCAGGCGTGCTCCGGCCAGCCGTTGACGCCGGGCTCGAAGAAGGCGCGGTAGACGATCAGCTGGCGGCGGCCCCGGAACAGGTCGCGGAGGGTCGCGCGGCCGTCCGGGCCCTCGAACGCGTACGCCTTGTCCACCTTCAGCCAGGGCATGCGGCGGCGCCTGGCCGCCAGGGCGTCGCGGGCGCGGGTCAGCCGCTTCTCCTCCACGAGGAGTTCCTGGCGTGCCGCCTCCCACTCCTGCGCCGAAACGATCGGGGGTGTCTTCATGGCGGAGGTCACCTTCCTCTCGGTCCCTGTCCAGGGTCCCCCGCCACGGCCAGTTTGGTGCGGGCGAAGTCGTGGTTGGCGGCCACGCGCTCGCGGTGCTGCGCGGGCAGCTTCCCGCCGTCCAGGAGCTGCTCGCAGGCCTCCAGCGACTCGCGGTAGGCGCCCATCCAGTACGCGGCCACCGCCAGCTCGTCCAGGGCCCGCCAGTCGTACCAGGCGTGCTCGACGAAGAGGATGTCGTCGGGCGGCGGGAGCTCCGCCGCGCGTCGCGCGAACAGGTAGGCGAGCGGCCAGCGTTCTCCGCGTGTCCGGCACAGGTGGGCGAGCTCCCCGAGGGGTTCGGCACGGGTGGGGCGGTGTTCGTGGGCGTCCAGGAAGCGGGACATGACCTCGGGTGTACGGCGCTTCAGCGTCAGGGCGAGGCGGGCCGCGTAGAGCCGGGAGCAGAACGCCTCCTCGGCGAAGCCGTCCATGGCCGCGCGGCGGTCGTAGGCGGCCAGGGCCTTCGCCGGCTCGTCGGCGTCCCGCCAGCTCTGGGCGAGATAGAACGCGTACCGGGTGTTGCCGGGTTCCTTGGCGAGGCCGTCCTTGAGGAGCGCCGCGTCGCGCAGGTACTTCGCGCGCGGGCTGCCCTGCGACCGGCCGCCGCCGCCCATGATCACCATGTGGACGCCGGTGAGCGATGCCCGGCTGAACTCCGTGTCGCATTCCAGGTATTCGTGCAGTACGCCGACGTACCGCCACGGGAGACGGGTCGACACCAGCGTCGGGCGCCAGTGGACGACGGGGCCGTGGCGCACGCGCATGTCGTAGCAGTCGTGGGTGAGGGTCGGCAGGGTGAAGCCGGGTTCGGTCTCCAGCACGTCGTCGGCATCGATGAACAGCAGATGGTCCGCCCGCTCCCGGGCCCGCTCGATCGCCTCCGTGCGACTCGCGCCGAAGCCGCGGAAGGGGCTCTCGTACAGCGCTCCCGGCAGGTCGGCGAGCGTCTCGCGGACGATGTCCTGGGTGCCGTCGGTCGAGCCGGTGTCCAGGATCACCCAGCTGTCGACGAGGGGCCGTACGGACTCCAGGCAGCGTCGGATCACATGCGCCTCGTTCTTGACGATCATATTGAGGCAGACCGCGTTTGTGTTATGCATGGCATTTTCTTTTCTCTGCAGAACGAGCCGCGTGAACTGAGGGGACCGCGGCAGGGGGTGTCCGGCAGTCCTGACATGCTGCCGGACAGCCCCTTGCCGTGGTGCTACCTGACTCAGACCCCGCTGTTCATGGCGCCGGGTGTCGGCTGCAGTTTCACGAGCGACCAGGCGACGTTGCAGGTCAGGGTCGGCGCATCACCGTTGTTCACATCACAGGTGGTCTCCCAGATGGCACCGGTCGTGGTGATGACGTCGATGTTGACGTCTCCTTCCGTGCCCCCGCCCAGGGCCTGCTGGGCGATGGAGATTCCACAGGCGTCCGAGGGATAGTCGTCGAGGCCGCTGAGGTCGGTCCACAGGTACGACCCCGGATTCGGCTGGAGATCGCGAATGCCGGCGTAGGCCCTGGTGATCGGGTCGCTGTCGGTCGCCGGGGACAGCACGGCCCGCAACTCGAAGTTGTTCTCGTCCCGGGTGGCGTCGATGTCGACACA
>JABFXD010000179.1 GCA_013361925.1 Streptomyces sp.
GCCGGGACGTCACGTGTGCGGCGACCACCGGGCCACGGGCTCGGTCCAGGGAGCCCTGGCCTCCGGCGCCCGGGCCGCTCGGGAAGTACTCCGGGAACGCTTGCGTTAGTCCCGCGGGTCCCGTTTGGGTGGGCCGCGTTTCCTGCTGGCCGGGGAGGGCGACCTCGGCCGCGGTGTCCACCGCGGCCGAGGCCCATGTGCCCGAACAGCACAACCATGGCGTGGTCGGGCCCTGTGCTAGAAGGTCAGGTTCCAGGCGTCGATCTTGCCTGTGTCGGAGGCGGCGTTGTCGTTGACGCGTAGCGTCCAGGTGCCGTTCGCGACCTCCGAGGAGGCGTTCACGGTGTAGGTCTGGGCGATGTTGTCGGCGCTGCCGCCGGCTCGGTTGTGCAGGGTGTAGACGGTGCCGTCCGGCGCCACCAGGTCGACCTTCAGGTCACCGGTGTAGGTGTGCTTGATGTCCACACCCACCTTGAGGGTGGCCGGGGCGTTGCCGGTCACACCCGTCACGGCGATCGGGCTGTCCACGGTCGCGTTGTCGTTGATGGCGAAGTCCGCGAGGTTCTCGAAGTACTTGCCGGGCGGCGGGGTGGTGCCGACGGCCTTGAGGGCGTCGACCTGTCCCTCGCCGAAGAACGAGTTGTTGGCCGTCGTGCCCGTGCAGCGGCTGTCCGAGGGGCAGGCGATGTCGTTGGCCTGGGCAGCCAGCTTGGCGCGGATCTGCGCCGGGGTGATGCCCGGGTTGGCGCTGGCGATGAGGGCCGCCACACCAACCACGTGCGGGGTGGCCATCGAAGTGCCGCTCTTGCTGCCGTAGCCGCCGCCGGGGACGGTGGAGTACACGTTGGTGCCCGGTGCCGCGACGTCGATGACGCCCTGGCCGTAGTTGGAGAACGAGGCCTTCGTGACGCCCGTGCCGTTGGCCGCGACCGTGACCACGCCCGGCAGCTCGGTCGGGATGTCGAGGCAGGCGTTGGTGATGGTGCGGGTGACCGGGGTGGAGTCGTTCGGGCTCGCGGAGTCGGTCGTCTTGTGGGCGAGGTCGTAGTTCTCGTTGCCCGCGGCGGCGATCTGGAGGGAGCCCTTGCCCTCGGCGTACTCCTGGGCGCGCTTGACGCCCTCGATGATGGCGGCCTGGTCGATGTTGTCCGGGCAGTTGAACTGCCAAGGGTCCGTGTAATAGCTGTTGTTGGTGACCTTGAAGCCGTGGTCACCGGCCCAGACGAAGCCGCAGATGGTGTTCTCGGCGAAGAAGAAGGAGTTGCCCGGCTCGGCGACCCGGACCGCGGCGATCTTCACCCCGGGGGCCACGCCGACGACGCCCTTGCCGTTCTTGGCCGCGGCGATGGTGCCAGCCACGTGGGTGCCGTGCGTGTCGACGTCCCGCCAGGCGCCGGTACGGGTGTCGGGCTTGCCGTAGGCGCAGGAGACCGAGTCGGCCGCGTCGAAGTTGGGCGCCAGGTCCTGGTGCTGGTCGTCCACGCCAGTGTCCAGGATGCCGACCTTGACGGAGGCGGAGCCCGGATTCACGGCCCAGGCCTGGTCGGCCTTGATCTGGCTCATGTCGGCCCGTACCGGTTCTCCGGCCGGGGTCGAGGCCTGGGCGGGGTTGGGCGGCAGCGCCGGGTCGTAGGCGGCGGCCGGGACGTCCGAGGTACGGGTGGCGCCGACCTGCTGCACGCCGGCGACGCCGCGCATGGTGGCGGCGAAGGTGCTGGACGCCGAGTGGGCGACGATCACGCCGATGGCGTCGAAGCTGGAGAAGACGGTGCCGCCGTTGGCCGTGATCGCGGAGCGGACCGCCGAACTGTCACCAGGGGCGGTGATCACGAGGTAGGCACGCGTGCCGGCCACCCATGCCGCGCTCTGGGAAGCCTGCGCGACGGCCGGCGCGTGGGCCTTGGCGGCCGGCGCGGCGGAGGGGACGACCGGGAGCGTACCCGCGAGGGCGCCCGGGGCGCCGAACGCGAGGGCGGCGCCGAGCGTGGCCGCCAGCACCAGCGTGCGTCTCGGTCGGCTGAATATGTGGGGTGTCAATGCGTCCTCCGAAGACGGCCCGGCCGTGCTGGTGGCACCGACCTGACCGTACGAAACAAGTGGTGGGTGCAAGATGTCAGGTGCATGCCCCTGTGGGGAAGTACCTTTCCGCGCAGGGACGTTGCGAGGGCCTGGCTGAAAACAGACGCCCCTCGCCAGCCGATGTACCTCATGGCGCCGCCCGGATCCTCGGGACCCGGGAGGCGTCGTGCGGTCGGGCTGGGGGTCAGGGAATCAGCTGCCAGCGGGCGATGTACCCGACGTCGATGGCTGCCCGGTCCTGCACACGTAGGGTCCAGGTGCCGTTGAGCGGTTGTGCGGAGGCGTCGACGGTGAAGGTCTGGTCGACGTTGTCGGCGGAGCCGCCACTGCGGTTGAGGAGGGAGTAGACGGTGCCGTTGGGGCCGACGAGGTCGACGGTGAGGTCGCCGCGGTAGGTGTGGACGATGTTGACGTAGACCGAGGTGGTCGCGGAGGCGTTGCCGTCGCGGCCGGTGATGGTCAGCGGTGACTCCACGGCGGCCCCGTTGTCCGGGATGTCGACACGGGTGGCGTTGGCGTAGACGTAGCCGATCTTCCAGGTGAAGGTGTCCGAGGCGGTCGCCCCGGTGCTGTCGGTCACGGTGATCGTGACGTCGCTGGTGGCGAGGGTCGTCGGCGTGCCGCTGATCAGACCGCCCGGGCTGATGCTGAGGCCGTCGGGCAGTCCGGTGGCCTCGTAGGTCAGGGCGGCGCCGGTGTTGGTGGTGTAGGCGTCCAGTTGGAGGCTGACGTTCTGGTCGACGCCGCTGAACTGGTCGGCGGTCGGGGCGAGGTTGACGCCGAGGGCGATGCGGTTGCCGACGTTGATCGCGGCCCAGGCGTCGGCGACGGCGAGGTAGGTCGGGCTGTAGGCGCCGAACAGGTCGCCGGCTGCCGACAGGGTGGCGGTGCGGGCACCGGCGTAGTCGGTCGTGGACGTCATGTACGTCGTCAGCGCGCGGTACCAGATCGCGGCGGCGTTCTGGATACCGATGCCGGTGACGGGCTGGCCGTCGTACGTCGGGCTGTCGTAGTCCACGCCGTTGACGGTCCTGGCGCCGCTGCCCTCGGAGAGCAGGTAGAAGAAGTGGTTCGCGGGGCCCGAGGAGTAGTGGACGTCGATGCCGCCGAGCGCGGAGCTCCAACTGTCGCGGGAGGCGCCGTCCTTGGAGGGCTTGTCCATGTAACGCAGCGGTGTGCCGTCGCCGTTGATGTCGATCTTCTCACCGACGAGGTAGTCGCCGGGGTCGGCCGGAAGGTTCTCGTAGAACTCGACGGCGGCGGCGAAGATGTCGGAGGTCGCCTCGTTGAGCCCGCCGGACTCCCCCGAGTACAGCAGCCCCGCGGTGGCGGCGGTGACGCCGTGGCTCATCTCGTGGGCCGCCACGTCGAGCGCGGTCAGCGGATGGGTGTTGCCCGAGCCGTCGCCGTACGTCATGCAGAAGCAGGCGTCCTGCCAGAAGGCGTTGACGTAGTTGTTGCCGTAGTGGGCGCGGCTGTAGGCGGCGACACCGTCGTTGCGGATGCCGTTGCGGCCGTAGGTCTCCTTGTAGTAGTCCCAGGTGGCCGCGGCACCGAACGCCACGTCGACACCGGCGGTCTGACGGTTGGTCGGAAGTCCGTTGCCCCAGACATCGTTGTCGTCCGTGAACAGGGTGCCGGTGCCCGAGGTCCCCTGGTTGAGGTCGTACGTCCGCTGCCCGGCACGGTCGGGGTCGACGAGCTGGTACGTCGATCCCGACAGGGTGGAGCCGAGCGGCACCTCGCCGGCGTACTGGCCGGTGCCGGAGCCGGTGTGGACGTGCTCCGCGGCCAGAAGCTTCTTGCCGGTGACGGCGTCGGTAACGACCTGGAGTTCGCTGGGAGTGCCGTCCTTCTGGACGCCCTCGACGAGGGTCTCCCACGCCAGCACGGTCTTACCGGTCCCGGCCCAAACCACCAGGCGGGGCGCCCGCTCCGTCCGGGACCCCTTGGCCTCGGCCTTCTTCGAGACGCCGAGGGCCTTGGTGGCGGCGCCCGCGGCGGTGATCGCCGGACGGAGCGAGGGGACCTGAAGTCGGGCGGAGCTCGCCTTGGTGACGGACGTACGACCGCTCTTTTCGTGGACGACCAGGTCACCGCCGAGGACGGGCAGCCCCGCGTAGGTGCGTTCGTAACGGGTGTGCGTGGTGCCGTCGGCGTCCTTGATGACGTCCTTGACGACGAGCTTCTCCTGGGCGCCGAGGCCGATTCGCTGCGCCGTGCGGGGCGCCGCGGACCGGGCGCTCTCGATCAGGGCGGCTCGGCGGGCGGGTGTCAGGGACGGTTGCGCGGCGCCGGCCCTGGGGGTGGCGGTGATCTTCATGGGGCCCGGCTCCGCCGGGGCCGCGGTGGCGAGAGTCGGGGCGGCGAGGGCGAGCAGGGAGCCTACGGCGGTGAGGGCGAGGGCGGTGGCGGTGGCGCGTCTGCGCCCGGCAAGAGCGCGGCGTCGCAAGGGCAACGGGTTCTCCTTCAACACAACGGACGGCCCGTGATGCAGGGTCGTGGACGAGACGGAGCGGCGGGGTGCGCCGATCCGGAGCGCTGCACGGCATGCGGGTGGAAGGAGGTGGGGGGTGAGGGGTGAGGGGGTTGCTCTGTGTGGGGATTCCGTCGAGGAACCGTGAACTTCTGCAGAAGAGTGGCACCGTACACACAGGTTTGTCATGTGAATGCCAAAGCAACGGCTGGAAATGACCATGCCGGGCGGGCATATCGGCACAGGCGGCGCCGGTTTTCGGCCTCGCCTCAAGGGGACGGCTTCACGGCATGCCGTGGGGATTCCGCAACTGCGGTGTCATGGTGCTGGTCAGACGAGTGGTCAGGTCGACGACGCCGCGGCTCCATCTCGTTCTGGCTGCTGCCGCCTTTGCTGACCGGCCATCCGCGTCAGGTGACCAGCTCGTAGATGCTGGCCGCCATCAGCCACAGTCCGGCGGCGAGGGAGAGCGTCACGACCAGCTGCTCCTGGTGCTCGCTCAGCCAGATCCGCAGGGCATCCAGCCGGGCTTCCGCGGCCGCAGGCGCCCAGACCGCGTACATCTCCATGACGATGAGGCTGAGGGTCGCCAACAGGCAGTAGCCGCTCAGCACAACCCAGTCGTGGGCGGTGGAGAGGTCCGCCTCCAGGACCGTTGCAGCACCGGCGCCGACCAGCGCCCAAGGCTGCAGCAGCCACGCCAGACCGGCCGCCGTGACCCAGGAGGCGTTGTCGATCCGCGCGGCCCAGCGCACTGGACCGCGCGGGCGGGGCGGTCGGCGGCGCCGGCGCGCGCCGTACACCACCAGCCCCAGACCGATGGCGAGTTTCGCGGCGATCGCGGCGGTCGAGGGCGCGCTGTGGCGATCCGGGGGCTGACCGCCGGTCAGCAGCACCACGACGGCGATGACGACGACCAGGTTGGCCAGCCACGACAAAAGGAATGCCAGACCCTGACGGATACCGTTCCGCGCGGACAGGAGCAGGATGAAGGCACTGTTGTGCAACGGCCCCAGGGTGACGGCCGTGCCGATCACCACCAGGTTGAGGACCATCGAACCAATCGCTCCTGTGCTTCGGGGTCGGCCGCCATCCATGCGCCATGGGCCAACCGGCGGAGAATCGCGACGCTGGCCATGGCGCCGCTTCACGACTGTGCAGGTGGCGGCCTTGTGGGTCAAGCAGGCCACGCCCATGACGCCCTACCTGTCTCCTCAGGCACGGTTCGAGAGGGAGCAGGGGCATGCACGTGAGGAAGGCCTATCTTGAGGCGATGGAATGGGGCACCCTCATAGGCACAGTGACCGGCGCAGTCATCGGAGTGGGCGCCACATCGATAGCCGACCGAGCCAAGTGGCGCCGCGAGCAGAGCGAGCGCCGTACTGAGGTCAGACGCGAACTGTATGCCGCCTACCTGGCAGCGGTGGCCAGGACCTGGAACGACATCCGCGCCGTCGTCATCGACAGCACGGAACCCTGGCCAGAGCGGGCGCGTCAGGCGGAAGTCGCCTACCGCAACGGCGGGGTGTACGAGCTGCGGTACCAGCTGGCGATCACAGCGCCGCCTGAGATCGTTGCCCTCTCCGACAAGACCATGAAGGGCATGCGCGACCTCGTTCAACAACTCATCGCCGGCCGCAGATACGACACCTGGGCGGAGCTCAGGAGTGAGTGCCGGCCATGGTTCGACGCCTTTGACGCCCTGCGTGCCGGCATGCGCCGAGATCTCGACCCTTCAGCCCTGCCCACGCCGGACGACCAGGCAGGGCCCAGGTAAGGGCCGTTCACAGCTGCCGCAATTGATCAGCAGATGCGCTCCGACCACGGACTCGGGCCTCGGCCCTTCTCGCAGGTCGTACCAGTAGCGGGCCCGATCACTCCTCGGGCTTCAACTGCCGCACCTACGCCGGCACCACAGCGGCGGCACGGTGTTGGTCGCTGTCGACTGTCCGGGGGATTCGTCACCGGCGGGTCACAGGTCGGTGCGCGGGAGAACTGCCGGCCCCACGGATCTGTCTGGTTCGACGGGGCGGCTGGAGTCGCGCTCCGGACAACTGGAACTTGGGGGACGGCATGCGGAATGTGAGCGCGATGCGCAATACGGCGGTAGCGGTCATCGTGGCTTCGGCGGCTCTGGCGGTGGCGGGGTGTCAGCCCGGTGAGGCGGATGCGGGCACCGGAGGCGGCGGCGCCACCTCGTCCGGGGCCGTCAGCACAGCAACGGCTTCTCCCTCCCCATCCGGCGCTGCGAAGCCTGGGAGTTCCGCCTCCGCTTCCAGCGACCCGTCCGGCCCCTCAACGCCCTCTGTCTCCCCGCCCGCGCCCAGTGCCTCCGCGCCTTCGGCATCCGCGCCGGGTTCGGCGGCGACGTGCGCCGCGGGCAGTCTCAAAGCGACCTCCCGTCAGGCTGCCGTGCGGCCGGACGGTACGGGTACCGGTGCAGCCGTCGTCGAGTTCACCAATGTGTCCGCACAGACGTGCGTCCTCACAGGTCACCCCACGGTGGCCGGCGCCGGGAACGGCTCTCCCGAGATGAACGTGCCGCTCACCGTCAAGCCGACCGGAACCGCGACGGCGGTGACGGTACTGCCCGGTGCCGAAGCATGGGTGAAGCTGACGTTCGTGCAAGTGCAGGGAGAGGCCGACGGATACTGCGTATCCGGCTCGGCCCCCGTGGTGTATCCCACGATGGTGATCGGGCTGCCGGGGTCCGGGGCACACCAGGTGGCCCTGGACGACGGGCAGTTCGCCGAGTGCGACGACACCGTGACCGTCACCGCCGTATCAGCAGTCGAACCTTCCTGACCGATTCCAGGCGCAACAGGCGCGCCCAGCAGGGCTCAGTGAGGGGCCATGGCATGGGCGCGGGGCCTGCACCGAGTCATCGGCGCAGGCCCCGCGGTGTTTTCAGGGCGCGGTCGTCCATGACGCGTGACACGCCGGGCCCCGCCCTGCACCGCGGCGACGCCGTCCGCGCCCAGGACCCGAACCGCGCCGAAGTCACCGTGTTCAACGTGCTCGCCGAGGCACAGGCCGCGGCGCATTCGTGAGGGCAGCCACGGACATGATCCAGGAGCGGCGAACGCCCGCAGTGATACGCAC
>JABFXD010000048.1 GCA_013361925.1 Streptomyces sp.
AACCCCGGCGACACGCCGCGAACGGGCGAAGCCATATGCTTCCCTGCATGACGAGTGAGCCGGAGCAGCAGTGGGGAGTGGGGACCCAGGACGCGTTCCAGCGTCTGTGGACGCCCCATCGGATGGCCTACATCCAGGGCGAGAACAAGCCGACCGGCCCGGGTGCCGACGACGGCTGTCCCTTCTGCTCCATCCCGGCCAAGTCCGACGAGGACGGTCTGATCGTCCGGCGCGGCGAGCAGGTGTACGCGGTGCTGAATCTGTACCCGTACAACGGCGGTCACCTGATGGTCGTGCCCTACCGGCATGTGGCCGACTACACCGATCTGACCGACCTGGAGACTGCCGAGCTGGCCGCCCTGACCAAGCAGGCGATGACGGCCCTGCGCACCGCGTCCGGCGCGCACGGCTTCAACATCGGCATGAACCAGGGCACGGTGGCCGGCGCCGGCATCGCCGCCCACCTCCACCAGCACATCGTTCCGCGCTGGGGTGGCGACACGAACTTCATGCCGGTCGTCGGCCACACCAAGGTGCTGCCGCAGCTGCTCGCCGACACCCGGAAGATGCTGGCGGACGCCTGGCCCGTATAGGGGCTGCCTACGCGTCGTAGAGGTCGGCCTTCCTGGGGGACGGGTCCTGGATGGCCGTGCTGAGGAACGCCGACCTGTTGCCGAACTTCTCCGTGTCGACGCCGTTGTCCTCCAGGACCTTGATCGCCGCCGCGTGCACCACCCGCAGCACCGGCGTCGCCGCGCGCATGGCGTCGTCGGCCATGAAGCGATGGCGCCAGGGCTTGTCGGCCCACACGTGCCGCAGGCCGAAGGGCTCGGGGAGGGCGATGGTCCCGCCGAGCCAGTTCAGCAGCGGCGGGTACCAGGTCAGCGGGGCGCGCACGGTCAGTCGTACGACCTCGTCGGTGGGGACCAGCGGGAGGTTCACCTTGCGGGTCTCCCACGGCTTGAACGACTTCGGGACGTCCTTCGACGGGGCCTCGGAGGCGCCCGTGAACAAGGAGTTCACGGGACCCAGCGCATGGCCGGTCACCTCGATGCGCAGCGTCTCGTGCAGCACGGTGACGGTGATCATCATGGTGAGGATCAGCTGGCCGTCCCAGAGCGTCCACTGCACGCCGAGGTAGTGCCGGTTGCCGCTGCCGAACTGCTGCTTGTTGCAGATGTCCTGTATCGAGTGCTGGCGGTGCTGGAACGCCTCGATGTCCGCCGACTGCTCGGTGCGGGCCACCGCCTTGGCGTTCTCGCCGATCGGGGTGACGATCCAGTGGCGTATGGACGCCTTCGGGAAGCCGCCCGTGTTGATCGTGTTCCGCTCCAGCATGCGCAGCCGGGCCTCGATGTTGCGGATGACGTCCCAGCTGCGGAACGGGTGGATCTCCCGGGTCGGGTCGGCGGGAGTGAGGTCCTCGGCGAGCTGCCAGCTGCCCCAACGGGTGCCCATGCCCAGGATGCCCTTGGGGCCGGCGTAGAAGACGGAGTTGGACTGCTGCTCGGCGCTCAGCTTGGCCAGGGACTGGCGCTTCTGTTCGGCCTGGGTCTCGCCGGGGCTGCTCGGCACCGCCTCGGGGACCTGGGCGCCGACGCTGCTGCCGGCGATCAGCCCGTCCCAGCGGGCCCGCAGATCCCGCGCGGCGCCGTCGCAGATCTGCTTGGCCCAGAACCAGCCGATGACGGGCGCGACCACGCACGCGCGGGCGTACCAGCCCCAGATGCCCGTGAACGGCATCTTGATCAGGAAGAGGACGGCGAGCGCGCCGACGCCGAGGAGCAGCGTCGTCGCCAGGGCGGAGGCGCGTTTGTTGGGGTTCTTGTCGATGGTGGTGCGGATCGCGAAGACCAGCAGCCACACGATCAGGCCGGGCAGGAACAGCACCCCGCACAGCAGCATCACGGTCGACAGTCGCAGGTCCCGCGCCCGGCGCAGCCGGTAGGCGGCCAGACAGTGGTCGACGACGACCTGGGGCTCGGTGCCGAAGGACTGGATGAGCGGCTTGCGGCCCGGACCGATCATGCGGTCGATCACCGCCCGGGAGAACGCCTCACCGAGGTTGGGCTTGAACAGTCCGCCGGCCCAGGACTGGCCCTCCTTGACCGTCGTCTCGTGCCACTCGCTGTTGGCCTTCTTGATGTCGTCGACCGGATTGTCGCGGTACGCCGCCGAGGCGAGGGCGAACGTCGCCGTCTGGCTCTCGTCCCCCGTGCGGGGAACCTGTGGTCCGAAGACGCTCTCGTACCCGGTGTCAACGGTCATTCCCGCCCCCGATCGCCGCCATGGTCGCTCCTGCGGCCTTCCCGACTTGCTTGCTTCGCACACCTGTTGATCAGGTCATCAGCGTATCCGCAGCCACCGACATTCGTCGGCGGACGGCCGAAGCCGCCCGCCGACTCGGAGGGGAGCGTTCCACAAAGGTCTGTCGTACGGGCACTTGGAGTCTGCCCGGTGCGGACCGCCGGTCAACTCCTAGGCGTCGCGCGTCTCTTCACGGATCCTCTCGGCGACCTGCGCCGGCATCGGTTCGTGCCGCGCGTAGGAGCGGTTGAAGCGGGCCGTGCCGTGCGACAGGGAGCGCAGGTCGACGGCGTACCGGCCGATCTCGATCTCCGGCACCTCGGCCTTGACGACGGTGCGGTTGCCGCTGGTCTGCTCGGTGCCCAGCACCCGGCCGCGCCGCCCGGACAGGTCGCTCATCACGGCGCCCACGTAGTCGTCGCCGACCAGGATGCTCACCTCGGCGACCGGTTCCAGCAGATGGATCTTCGCGTCGGCCGCCGCCTCCCGCAGCGCCAGCGCCCCGGCCGTCTGGAAGGCGGCGTCGGAGGAGTCCACCGAGTGCGCCTTGCCGTCGAGCAGCGTGATCCGCACGTCGATGAGCGGGTAGCCGGCGGCAACTCCCTTGGTCGCCTGGGCCCTCACGCCCTTCTCGACCGACGGGATGAACTGCCGCGGCACGGCGCCGCCGATGACCTTGTCCACGAACTCGATGCCCGAGCCGTTCGGCAGCGGCTCCACCTCGATCTCGCAGATCGCGTACTGCCCGTGCCCGCCGGACTGCTTCACATGCCGCCCGCGCCCGCCCGACTTGCCGGCGAACGTCTCCCGCAGCGAGACCTTGTGGGGTACGACGTCGACCTGGACGCCGTAACGGCTGCGCAGCCGCTCCAGCGCGACGTCGGCGTGCGCCTCGCCGAGGCACCACAGCACGACCTGGTGGGTGTCCTGGTTCTGTTCGAGACGCATCGTGGGGTCCTCGGCGACCAGCCGGGACAGGCCCTGCGAGAGCTTGTCCTCGTCCGCCTTGCTGTGCGCCTGGATGGCGAGCGGCAGCAGCGGGTCGGGCATCTCCCAGGGCTCCATCAGGAGCGGGTCGTCCTTGGCCGAGAGGGTGTCGCCGGTCTCCGCGCGGCTGAGCTTCGCCACGCACACCAGGTCGCCGGCGATGGCGTGCGTCACCGGGCGCTGCTGCTTGCCGAAGGGCATGGACAGGGCGCCGACCCGTTCGTCGACGTCATGGTCCTCGTGCCCGCGGTCGGACAGCCCGTGCCCGGAGACGTGGACGGTCTCGTCGGGGCGCAGGGTGCCGGAGAACACACGGACCAGGGAGACGCGTCCCACGTAGGGGTCGGAGGACGTCTTGACGACCTCCGCGACCAGCGGGCCCTCGGTGTCGCAGGCCTTGATCTCGCGCGGCTTGCCGTCGATGGTCGTGACGCCCGGCGTCGGGTGCTCGAACGGCGTCGGGAAGCCCCGGGTGATCAGCTCCAGCACCTCGACCGTGCCGAGCCCCTGCCTGCCGCCCTCGCCCGCGGGGGCGGCGGCCAGGACGGGATGGAACACCCCGCGCGCGACGGCCCGTTCGAGGTCCTCGATCAGGGTCTTGACGTCGACCTGCTCACCTCCGAGATAGCGGTCCATGAGGGTCTCGTCCTCGCTCTCCGAGATGATCCCCTCGATCAGCCGGTTACGGGCGTCCTCCAGCTCCGGGAGCTCGTCCTCGCCCGGTTCGGACTCTTTTCGCTCGCCCGTGGAGTAGTCGAACAGCTTCTGCGACAGCAGCCCGATCAGACCGGTCACGGGCGCGTGCCCGTCCGGCCCCTGCGGGCCGTGCAGCGGCAGATACAGCGGGAGCACGGCGTCGGGGTCGTCGCCGCCGAAGGCCTCCGCGCAGGTGCGGGTCATCTCCTCGAAGTTCGCGCGGGCGGCCTCCAGGTGGGTGACGACGATCGCGCGGGGCATGCCGACGGCCGCGCACTCCTCCCACACCATGCGGGTCGAGCCGTCCACGCCGTCCGAGGCGGAGACGACGAAAAGGGCCGCGTCCGCCGCTCGCAGACCGGCCCTGAGTTCCCCGACGAAGTCGGCGTATCCGGGGGTGTCCAGCAGATTGACCTTGATGCCGTCCCATTCGACCGGCACCAGGGAGAGCTGCACCGAACGATTCTGCCGGTGCTCGATCTCGTCGTAGTCGGAGACGGTGCCGCCGTCCTCCACGCGGCCCGCCCGGTTCACCGCCCCCGCGGTCAGCGCGAGAGCTTCCACCAATGTCGTCTTGCCCGATCCGGAGTGGCCGACCAGCACCACATTCCGTACGGACGCGGGGTGGTCGGCCGCTGTTGCCCTTCCGGCGGCTCCGGGGTGTGCGTTCGCCTTGTCGCCCATGGCCTTGCCTCCCGTGCACGGTGAGGTCACTGTGGGCGCGGACATGCGGATCCGCGTGCGATGGCGGCTCCGGTGACGCCCGCGGTTCTTCGAGCTTTCCACTCTCGTCACGGTGCGTCCATACAGCGGACGCGATCGCCCCGTGACCCGTATGCCGTCGGGCCGTGACACGGGGCTCGGGTGCCCGGCGGTCGCACACGCGCGCGCGTGGCTACGATGGGCCAGCCGGTGGCCAGCAGGGGCCGCGCGGCGAAACCGACCCTCGGGAAGGCCATGCTGAACAAGTACGCGCGTGCATTCTTCACGCGTGTCCTCACACCGTTCGCCGCGTTTCTGATCCGCAGGGGCGTCAGCCCCGACACGGTGACCCTCCTCGGAACCGCCGGGGTGGTCGCGGGCGCGCTGGTCTTCTACCCCATGGGCGAGTTCTTCTGGGGCACGGTCGTGATCACGCTCTTCGTGTTCTCCGACCTCGTCGACGGCAACATGGCCCGCCAGCTCGGCCGCTCCAGCCGCTGGGGCGCCTTCCTGGACTCCACCCTGGACCGGGTCGCCGACGGCGCGATCTTCGGCGGCTTCGCCCTCTGGTACGCCGGTGGCGGCGACGACATCGCGCTGTGCGCCGTCTCGATCTTCTGCCTGGCGAGCGGCCAGGTGGTGTCGTACACCAAGGCCCGGGGCGAGGCGATCGGGCTGCCGGTCGCGGTGAACGGGCTGGTCGAGCGGGCCGAGCGGCTGGTGATCTCCCTGGTCGCGGCCGGTTTCGCGGGCCTGCACAAGTTCGGTGTGCCGGGTATCCAGTACCTGCTGCCCGTCGCCCTGTGGATCGTCGCCGTGGGCAGCCTGGTGACCCTGATCCAGCGCGTGGTCACGGTCCGCCGCGAGTCGGCGGAGGCGGACGCGGCGGCGGGCGCGCAGGAGGCCGCGAAGTGAGCGCACAGGACCGGCTGACCGATGCCATGTACGGCCTCGGTTGGGGAGCGGTCAAGAAACTCCCCGAGCCGGTCGCCGTGCGCCTCGGACGGGCCATCGCCGACCTCGCCTGGAAGAAGCGCGGCAAGGGCGTCCAGCGCCTGGAGAGCAACTACGCGCGCGTGGTGCCCGACGCGAGCCCGGAGCGGCTCGCCGAGCTGTCCCGCGCGGGCATGCGTTCGTACCTGCGCTACTGGATGGAGTCCTTCCGGCTGCCCGCGTGGAGTGCCGAGCGGGTCAGGACCGGCTTCGACCCCAAGGACGTCCACTACCTGACCGACGGCATCGCCTCCGACCGGGGCGTCATCCTGGCGCTGCCGCACATGGGCAACTGGGACCTCGCCGGTGCCTGGGTCACCACCAAGCTGGAGACGCCCTTCACGACCGTCGCCGAGCGCCTCAAGCCCGAGAGCCTGTACGACCGTTTCGTCGCCTATCGCGAGGGCCTCGGCATGGAGGTCCTGCCGCACAGCGGCGGCACCGCCTTCGGCACCCTGGCGCGGCGGCTGCGTGACGGCGGTCTGGTCTGCCTGGTCGCCGAGCGCGATCTGTCGTCCTCCGGTGTCGAGGTCCAGTTCTTCGGCGAGGCGACCCGTATCCCGGCCGGGCCCGCGCTGCTCGCCCAGCAGACCGGGGCGCTGCTGCTCCCGGTGACGCTCTGGTACGACGACTCACCGGTGATGCGGGGCAGGGTGCATCCTCCGATCGAGGTGCCCGAGTCAGGTACGCGGGCGGAGAAGACGTCTGTCATGGCACAGGCGCTGGCCGATGCCTTCGCCTCGGGGATCGCCGACCATCCGGAGGACTGGCACATGCTGCAACGGCTGTGGCTCAAGGATCTCGACCCCGGTAAGGCGCCCTCGTGAGGATCGGCATCGTCTGCCCGTACTCCTGGGACGTGCCGGGCGGCGTCCAGTTCCACATCCGTGATCTCGCCGAGTACTTCATCCGGCTCGGCCACGACGTCTCCGTCCTCGCCCCGGCCGACGACGACACCCCGCTGCCGCCGTACGTCGTCTCGGCCGGCCGCGCGGTGCCGGTGCCGTACAACGGCTCCGTGGCCCGGCTGAACTTCGGGTTCCTGAGCGCGGCTCGCGTGCGCAGATGGCTGCACGACGGCGAGTTCGACGTGGTCCACATCCACGAGCCGTCCTCACCGTCCCTCGGCCTGCTGACCTGCTGGGCGGCGCAGGGCCCGCTGGTCGCCACCTTCCACACCTCCAACCCGCGCTCCAAGGCGATGATCGCCGCGTACTCGATCCTCCAGGCCGCCCTGGAGAAGATCAGCGCGCGGATCGCGGTGAGCGAGTACGCCCGGCGCACGCTGGTGGAGCACCTCGGCGGCGACGCGGTCGTGATCCCCAACGGTGTCGACGTCGACTTCTTCGCCAAGGCCGAGCCCAAGCCGGAGTGGCAGGGCGAGACCATCGGCTTCATCGGCCGCATCGACGAGCCCCGCAAGGGCCTGCCGGTGCTGATGAGGGCCCTGCCGAAGATCCTCGCCGAGCGGCCGCGGGCCAGGCTGCTGGTGGCGGGCCGCGGCGACGAGGAGGAGGCGGTGGAGTCGCTGCCGGCGGAACTCCGCTCGCGCGTCGAGTTCCTCGGCATGATCAGCGACGAGGACAAGGCCCGCTTCCTGCGCAGCGTCGACCTGTACATCGCCCCCAACACCGGCGGCGAGAGCTTCGGCATCATCCTGGTCGAGGCCATGTCGGCGGGCGCCCCGGTGCTCGCCTCCGACCTGGACGCCTTCGCCCAGGTCCTCGACCAGGGCGCCGCGGGCGAGCTCTTCACCAACGAGGACGCGGACGCGCTCGCCGAGGCGGCGGTACGCCTCCTGGCGGACCCGGACCGGCTCGCCGAACTGCGGGAGCGGGGAAGCGCACATGTGCGCCGCTTCGACTGGTCGACGGTCGGCGCGGACATCCTCTCGGTCTACGAGACGGTGACGGCCGGCGCGGCGGCGGTGGCCGCGGCGGACGACGACAGGG
>JABFXD010000152.1 GCA_013361925.1 Streptomyces sp.
GATGCGTGCCGGGGACACGGTCGTCCTGACCGCCGCCTCCAGCAGCGTCGGCCTCGCCGCGATCCAGGTCGCCCGCAGCGTCGGCGCGGTTCCCGTCGCCACCACGCGCACCCGCGCCAAGGCGGAGGCCCTGCGGAAGGCGGGCGCCGCCGAGGTGATCGTGACCGACGAGGAGGACGTCGCCGAGCGGATCCTCGGCGCTACGGCCGGGCGGGGTGCCGAGTTCGTCTTCGACGCCGTCGCGGGACCCGCAGTGGTCGACCTGGCCCGGGCGGTCGCCCCCGGCGGCACGCTGCTGCTGTACGGGGCGCTGAGCGGGCAACCGACCCCGTACCCGGGCTTCGAGCTGGGCATGCCCGCGCTCAACATGCGCACCTACACGGTCCACGAGACGACCCGCGACCCCGAACGTCTGCGCCGCGCCGAGGCGTTCGTCGCGTCCGGGCTGCGCACGGGCGTCTTCGCCCCGGCCGTCGACCGGACCTTCGCCCTGGCGGACATCGCCGAGGCGCATCGCTACCTGGAGGCGGGCGCACAGGTCGGGAAGGTCGTCGTCACCGTGGAGCACCACTGAACGCGCGAAGGGGCCGGGGAGTGCGATCCCCGGCCCCTTCGCCCTGCCTACGGCAACTCGCTCACGCGCCGCTCGCCTTGAGCATGTCCTCACGCTCGACGATCTTCACGCGCTCACGGCCCTGCGGCTCGCCCAGCGCCTGCTCGGCGGCGTCCAGCTTGTACCAGCCCTCCCAGGTGGTGAAGCGGATCTCGCGCTCGGCGAGGAACTCCTCCACGGCCTCGGGAGCGGGCGAAGCCGGCGTCTGGAGACGGTCGTTCGCGTAGTCGTCCAGCAGATTGGCGACCGTCTCGTTGGCGTCGCCCTTGGTGTGGCCGATGAGACCCACCGGGCCGCGCCGGATCCAGCCGGTGACGTACGTGGACGTCAGGTGCTCGCCGCCCTCCTGGAGGACCCGGCCGCCGGCGTCCGGGACGGTGCCCGAGTCGATGTCCCAGGGCAGCTTGGGCAGCTTGTCGGAGAGGTAACCGACCGCGCGGTAGACCGCGTTGACGTCCCAGTCGGTGAACTGGCCGGTGCCCTTGACGTTTCCGGTGCCGTCCAGCTCGGTGCGCTCGGTGCGCAGGCCGACGACCTTGCCGTCCTCGCCGAGGATCTCGGTCGGCGACTCGAAGAAGTGCAGGAAGAGCTTGTGCGGGCGCTCGCCGATGTCGCGGATCGCCCAGTTCTCCAGGGTCTTGGCGACCATGTCGACCTGCTTGTTGCCCCGGCGCTCGGCGATCGAGCCCTCGTCGTAGTCGATGTCCTCGGGGTTGACGATGACCTCGATGTTGGGGGAGTGGTCCAGCTCCCGCAGCTCCATCGGGCTGAACTTCGCCTGCGCCGGGCCACGGCGGCCGAAGACGTGGATCTCGACGGCCTTGTTGGCCTTGAGGCCCTCGTAGACGTTCGGCGGGATCTCGGTCGGCAGCAGCTCGTCCGCCGTCTTGGCGAGGATGCGGGAGATGTCCAGGGCCACGTTGCCCACGCCCAGGACGGCGACCTTCTCCGCCTCCAGCGGCCAGGTGCGCGGCACGTCGGGGTGGCCGTCGTACCAGGACGCGAAGTCGGCGGCGCCGTAGGAGCCGTCGAGCTCGACGCCCGGTATGCGCAGCTCGCGGTCGGCCATCGCGCCGGTCGAGAAGATGACACCGTCGTAGAAGGCGCGCAGGTCGTCCAGGTGGACGTCGGTGCCGTAGTCCACGTTGCCGAAGAGGCGCACCTGCGGCTTGTCGAGGACCTGGTGGAGGGCCTTGACGATGCCCTTGATGCGGGGGTGGTCGGGAGCGACGCCGTACCGGATCAGCCCGAACGGGGCGGGCATCCGCTCGAAGATGTCGATGGACACACCGGGCTCGGTGGCCACGTCGGACTTGAGCAGAGCGTCGGCGGCGTAGATGCCGGCCGGGCCGGCGCCGACGATGGCTACCCGCAGGGGGCGGGGCATGATCAGGTTCCCTTCGAGAGGCGACAAGCGATCTCGTCGGGAAGCCTAAGCTAAGGCAAGCCTAACCCGGTACGCGGGTCCGATCTATGGGCTCATAAGGCTACTTTATGAGCGGGCGCGGGCCGCGCGAGCACCTTCTCACACCCTTCGGGAACCCGGTCGCGGGGATCGGCCAGCAGTGGTCGACCATGTTCAGCAGCGGGCGTTGTCGATCGCGCCGGACAACGCCCGTAGGCAGCCTCCTGCCGCCGGTCAGCCGATGTGGTAACTGTCGCCGTACACCTTCCAGTCCAGCGGCGGGTCGAGGTTCAGGTTGCCCTTGCGCAGGAACACCCGCTGGGCCGTGTCGACGCGGCTGGTGTCGCTGTGGGCCTCCTCCTGCTTCATGGCCCACACCCGGGCGTCCAGGAAGGCGTTGAGGTAGGTGACCTCGTCGCCGCCCTGGGCCGGCGGCCGGGCCCGGTTCAGCGCCCGCCCCCGGATATTGCGGAAGCTGGTCGGGTCGTCGCCGTCGCCGTGCATGACGATGGCGTCGTAGTACGCGAACTGCCCGAGCACGCGCAGCCCGTCGGTCTTGCCCTGCCGTACGGCCGGGTTGAAGTACACGCGGTCGCGCTCGTCGTCCTGGGCCCGCCGGAACTCCGCGTCCTGCGCGGCCCGGCGCCAGTCACCGGGGAAGTTCGGGTCCAGGCCCGCGTGCGAGTCGCTGCCGTCGACCTGGCGCAGCGCCGGGAGGTAGCGGGCGAGGACGTTGCCGGGCTTGCGGTCGGTGTACAGCTCGACGAGGTCGAGCATGTCGCCGGTGCCGGAGCAGAAGCCGATGATGCCCGCGGTGTAGCCGCGGCCGTCGCCGATGTCCTCGATGTACTTGTACTGCGCCTTCCAGTCGAGCGAGGAGTTCTCCGCGCTCGACACCAGCTGCATGGCGATCTCCTTCTTCGCCGGGTCGTCGAGTCCGACCGCGGTGGCGCAGACCGCGGCCGCCTCGGAGGTGAGCAGGGGGACGGTGACCGCGGACGCGCCGATCAGGCCGAGCAGGGCGCGACGGGACAGGTGTTTCACGGCGGCTCCAAGTGGAGGTGGGGGGTGGCGAGTTGGCCGTACGTGAACTGATAGGAAGGTTTACTATCAGAGTTGGGGCGCAAGGAACACCCATCGCGTCAAAGGTTCGTACCTATGAACAACGCGCCGGTTACGGCAGCGGCTGCTCCGCCCAGATGACCTTGCCCTCGGGCGTGTACCGCGTGCCCCAGCGCTCGGCGAGCTGGGCGACCAGGAACAGTCCGCGACCGCCCTCGTCCGTCATCGCCGCGTAGCGCAGATGCGGCGACGTGCTGCTGCTGTCGAAGACCTCGCAGATCAGGGTGCGGTCGTACAGCACCCGGACGCGGATGGGCTCACCGCCGTAGCGGATCGCGTTCGTCACGAGCTCGCTCAGGATCAGCTCGGTGGTGAACTCCAGCTCCTCCAGGCCCCATTGAGTCAACCGCCGAGTGACCTCGGCCCGTACCCGCCCGACCGCCGCAGGGTCGGACGGCACCTGCCACTCGGCCACCCGGGCGGGGTCGAGCGCACGGGTGCGGGCCACGATCAGGGCGATGTCGTCGCTGGGACGGGCCGTGAGCTTGGAGTCGAGCACGACCTGGCAGGTCTCCTCGGGCGACTCGCCGGCCCGCTCCAGGGCGGCGGCCAGCAGCTCCAGACCCACGTCGATGTCCCGCTCCCGGTCCTCGACCAGTCCGTCCGTGTAGAGCACCAGCCTGCTGCCCTCGGCGAGTTCGAGGTCGGCGGTCTCGAACGGCAGGCCGCCCAGACCCAGCGGGGGCCCGGCGGGCACGTCCGGGAACTCCACACTGCCGTCGGGGCGGATCAGCGCGGGCGGCGGATGTCCGGCACGGGCGACCGTGCAGCGCCCGGACACGGGGTCGTAGACGGCGTACAGACAGGTCGCGCCGGTGACGGGGGCGCTGTCGCCCTCCTGGGTCTCGTCCTGGTCGATCCGGCCGACCAACTCGTCCAGCAGCGCCAGCAGTTCGTCGGGCGGCAGGTCGAGTGAGGAGAAGTTGTGGACCGCGGTGCGCAGCCGCCCCATCGTCGCCGCCGCGTACAGACCGTGACCGACGACGTCGCCGACCACCAGGGCCACCCGGGCGCCGGACAGGGGCAGTACGTCGAACCAGTCGCCGCCGACGCCCGCCTGCGCGGGCAGATAGCGGTAGGCGATGTCCAGGGCGTTCTGCTCGGGCAGACTGCGCGGCAGCAGGCTGCGCTGGAGCGTGACCGCCATAGTGTGCTCGCGGGTGTAGCGGCGGGCGTTGTCGATGGAGACCGCCGCCCGGGTCACCAGCTCCTCCGCCAGGGCGAGTTCGTCGGTGTCGAAGGGCTCCGGCTTCTGCGAACGCCAGAAGTTGACCACGCCGAGGACCAGGGCCCCGGCCCGCAGCGGCACGGTGATCAGCGAGTGGATGCCGAACTCCAGGGTCTGCGCGGTGCGTTCCAGATCCTGGGCCCGCCACCCCGGCGACTCGGCCAGCCGGGCCTCCAGGACCGACTGACCCGAACGCAGGGCGCGGGCCTGCGGGGCCGACGCCACCAGCCGCATCCGCTCACCCACCGGATACAGCGGCGCGTCCTTGCGGATCCCGCTGAACGCCGTGCGCCGCAGTTCGGTCCCCGCCTCCGGCTGACCGCCGCCGAGCACCGCGTCGAACAGGTCCACGGTGGCGAAGTCCGCGAACCGCGGCACGGCCAGCTCCGCCAGCTCCTCGGCGGTCCGGGTCACGTCCAGGCTGGTGCCGATGCCCACCCCGGCGTCGTAGAGCATGTTCAGCCGCTCCCGCGCCGTCTCCGCCCGGCCCGACAGGGCCCGCAGCTCCGTGGAGTCGCGCAGGGTCGCCACCGTGCCCGCCGGGCCGCCCTCCAGTTCGGTGGCGCGCTGGTTGACCGCCAGCAGCCGGTCGCCGACCAGGTGCACCTCGTCCGTCGCGACCCGCCCGGAGGCCAGCAGATCGGCCGTGTCCGGCGGCAGACCCAGGTCGAGGACGAGCCGCCCCTCGGCGTCCGCCGGCAGATGCAGCAGCCGCTGCGCCTCGTCGTTGGCGAGCAGGAGCCTGCCCTCCCCGTCCGCGATGAGCACGCCCTCGCGCACGGCGTGCAGCACCGCGTCGTGGTGTTCGTACATGCGGGTCATCTCGTGCGGACCCAGGCCGTGCGTCTGGCGCTGCAACCGTCTGCTGACCAGGGCCGTGCCCGCCGTGGCCACCGCGAGACCGCCGGCCGCCATCGCGATCAGCAGCGGCAGCTGCTGGTCCGCCGTCCCGCCCACGTGTTCCGTGGTGATCCCGGCCGACACCGCTCCGACGACCTTGCCGTCCGGGTCCTTGATCGGCACGACGGCCTGCACCAGCGGCCCGATCGTCCCGTCGATCTGCTCGGTCACCACGTGCCCGGCCAGCGCGGGCGCGAGATTGCCGACGAACTTCTTGCCGATGCGGTCCGGCTTGGGATGCGTGTAACGGATCCCGTCGGTGTTGAGCACGACGATGAAGTCCACGCCGGTCGCCTTGCGCGCCGCCTCGGCCCGGGGCTGGAGCACCGCGGTGGGATCCGGGGCGCTGAGCGCCTCGCGGGTGCCCGGGGCGTTGGCGAAGGCCTCGGCGACGGCGACCGAGCGGTTGCGGGCCTCGGTCGTGCTGTCGTGCCGCACCTGGAGCACCAGGGCCACCACCGCGGCCACGACCAGCAGCAGCACGATCACGACCTGGAGCACGAACACCTGCCAGGCGACACTGCGTCCGCCCAGCGCCGACCGCGCCTCCGCCCGCCCGCGCCGCGACCGGCCTGCGTCACGCTGCGAGAGTCGGGCCATGTGCCATGTCTACACTGCACGGCCCCAGGAGGCGAGAGGCGTCACGGACTGTGACACGTCCTGCACGACACCTCGGCATGGCCCTCGCACTTCCCGGCGCCCCAGGCGTGGCAGGTCGCTGACGGCGGCTCATCGCTGCCGCCGCCGTCGCTCCGGTCGCCGCGTCGCCAGCAGCAGGGCGATGTCGTCCGGCCGCTCCGCGGTGTGCTGGGCCGCCGTGGTGAGACGGTCGGCCAGGTCCGCGAGGCGGGTCGAGGGGTTGCCGGCCCGGGTCAGGGCCAGCCGCAGGGCGCTGATGCCGTCGTCGATGTCGACACCGGGCCGCTCGACGAGACCGTCGGTGTAGAGCGCGAGGACGGCGCCGGGCTCCACCTGCAACTCGGTGACCGGGTAGCGGGCCCCGGCGTCGACGCCGAGGACGACGCCGCCGGGCAGGTCGAGGACGCGGGTGGAGCCGTCGGGGTTGCGCAGCAGGGGCGGGGGATGACCGGCCCGGGCCGCGCGGGCGAGCCCGGTGGCCGGGTCGAGCCGGATGTAGCAGCAACTGGCGAACTGACCGGGGTCGAGGTCGATGAGGAGATGGTTCGTCCCGCTCATGACCTCGTCCGGCGGCCGGTCGCCGAGCGCGAACGCCCGGACCGCGCTGCGCAGTTGCCCCATGGTCGCGGCGGCCTGCACACCGTGTCCCTGGACGTCCCCGATCACCAGGGCCAGGCCGTCCCCCGACTCGACGACGTCGTACCAGTCGCCGCCCACCTCCATGCCCTGGGTGCCCGGCAGATAGCGCCCGGCGGTCTCCACCAGCGGATGGTCCGTCAGCCGCCGGGGCAGCAGCGCCTGCTGGAGGCCGCGGGCGAGCGCGGCCTCGCTCTCGTAGCGCTGGGCCTTCTCCATGGCGTGCGCGATCAGTCCGGCGAGCGCGGTCAGCACCGAGCGCTCCTCGCCGCTGAAGCTGTGCGGCCGGTCGAAGCCGAGGATGCAGGAGCCGACCGGGCGCCCCGAGGCGATCAGCGGCAGGAAGGCGCGCGCGCCCTCCGTGGCGTCCAGCGCGATGCCGGGGTAGGCGGCGGAGAGCTGCTCCATGGAGTCGAAGAAGAGCGGCCGGCCGGTGGTGAGCGTCTCGACGCCGGGCAGCTGCGCGTCGAGGCCCACGCCGTCGAACGGGGCGAGGAACCCCGGCGGGAAGCCGGACTCCCAGGCCAGGAAGAGATGCCGGTCCTGGAGGAGGTAGAGGGCGAGCCGTCGGCCGCCGAACGCCGGGAGCAGCTCCCGCATGACCACGGCGGAGACCTGGCGGGCGGTGACGGCCTCGGTCAGGGCGATGGCGAGGACGATCGGCCGGTACAGCGGGGCCAGCGGGGACGCGCCGGACGTACCGCTGCCGCCCGCGGCCGCCGCCTCCGCCTCGGTCGCGTCGGACATCCGGCTGCTCGGCTGGACGGTGCAGGTCAGCACGTCCGGGCCGGGATAGACCGACAGCGCCAGCCAGTCGCCCTCGTAGGACTCCTGCGAGGGGTCGGGAGGCCGCCGTACGTGCAGATGCACCGGGGCCGGGGACAGGAGCGCGCTGCGCAGATGGTCCTCGAAGTCGGGCTGGCTCAGCCACGGCACGCTGTCCCACAGCGGGCGTCCGAGGAGCACGTCGCGCGGCTGGTGCAGCAGCTGGGCGGCGCGCGGATTGGCGTAGGCGACGAGCCCGAGCCGGTCCAGGCAGAACACACCCTCCGGCAGCAGGTCGGCGGCGGCGTCGCCCGCCGCCGAGGGGCCG
>JABFXD010000460.1 GCA_013361925.1 Streptomyces sp.
GCGTGAAGGGCGTTTCCGTCTGTCACACCTGCACAATCGGCTCCTTCGTGAACAGCGTCCCCAGCCGGGGCGCGTTCACCCGGCGGTCCGTGAGGCGCAGGCCCTCCCAGACGGTGACCTGGTTGGCGGTGAGGACCGGTTTGCCGAGTTCCTTCTCCAGGGCGGGGATGTGGGCGACCGTGTGCAGGGCGGTGTCGGGGAGGAGCAGGGCGTCCGCGTCCGGGGTGTCGGCCTGCCTCGCCAGGGCGAAGACCTCCGCCTCGCCCCAGGTGCCGACCTCGGCCGCCGTGATGATCCCGGCGCCCTTGACCCCGCTCACCTCCAGGCCGGCGGCCCGCAGGAAGTCCGCGAACAGGCCCGCCACGTCGTCCGGGTACGTCGCCCCGATCGCGACCCGGCCCGCCTTGATCTCCTGAGCCGCGTGCACGAAGGCGAAGGACGTCGAGGAGGCCGGCATGCCCGCGGCCCGGGCCAGGGCGCGGACCTGGCCGTGGGCGCCCTCCCAGCCGTGCACGAAACTGCCGCTGGTGCAGGCCCACACCACGGACTCGGCGCCCGCCATGCGCAGTTCCTCGACGCCGGCCGCGAGGCGTTCGGGCGAGCCCATCTCCAGCAGGGCGTCCTCGCGGTGGGCGTCCTCGCCGATGTCGGTGTGCACCACGTCGACCCGGATGTCGCTGCCCAGGAGCTGCTCGATGCGTGGATAGTCGTCCTCGCCGGAGTGGCCCGGGTAGAGGAGTCCGAGTGCGGTCATGTCCAGCCTTCCTGCTGCTGTTCTTCGTCGGGCAGTACGGGACGCAGGGGGCTCTGGCGCGCCGCCGGATCGATCAGCGCCTGATAGGGCCCCAAGGCCCGGGTACCCAGTCGGCGCAGTGCCGCCCACATCGTCACCTGGTTGGCAGACAGCACCGGCAGGCGCAGTTCCGCCTCCAGTTGCGGGATGACGTCGTACGTCGGGAGGTTCGTGCAGCTGATGAACAGGGCGTCGGTGTCCCGCCGGGCCGCCTTGTGCGCCATGGCGACCACCTGGCGGTACGGCACCTTCCAGATGTGCCTGGTCAGGCCCATGAAGGCGCGGCCGGTGACGGTGACGCCCGCCTCCGCGACGTACTCCTCCAGGGCGCGCGTGACCGACACGGTGTACGGCGTCACCAGCGCCACCCGGCGCACGCCCAGCTCGGTCAGGGCTTCCAGGAGCGCCCCGGACGTGGTGACGGACGGGACCGCGCCCGCCCGCGTCATCGCCTCGCACATCGCGCGCTCGCCCGCGACGCCGCCGACGAAGCTGCCGGAGGTGCAGGCGTAGGCGACGACCTCGGGGGCGACGGCGTGCAGGGTGCGCACCGCGTCGTGCAGCGTCTCGTGCTCGCTGACGAGACGGGCCAGGTCGAGGCTGACCTCGACGGGGACGTACGGGGTCCGGGTGAGGTGGAGCGAGACCTCGTCCGGGACCCAGCGCCACAGCTCGCGGTCCAGTGCGAAGTCGAAGGGGGCGACGACGCCGACACCGCGCTGGGGGCGCGGTCCGCCGAGAAAGGAGACGTCCATGGCAGCACCGGCCTCACGGTGAGAGACAGGGGGACAACGGACCGTGCGCGCGCCCGTGTTGACGAAGGTAGGTTCGGGTGCGAGCGTGGTCAATCCGCGCATGTCAGACGCCCGTGGAGGAACGGCTTCGGATGACTTCCCCCACCCCGACCTCCCCCACCGCGACCTCCCCCACCCTCCTCGTCCTGGACGCCGATCCCCTCCCCCGCCTCGGCCGCCTCACCGGCCGCGTCCGCGTCGCGCACGCGGACGCGTCGACACTGGCCGAGCGGCTGCCGTCCGCCGATGTGCTGCTGGTGTGGGACTTCACCTCGCACGCCGTACGGCACGCCTGGCCCGGCGAGGGTCCGCGGCCGCGCTGGGTGCACACGGCGAGCGCGGGCGTGGACCATCTGATGTGCCCCGAACTCGCCGCGTCCGACACGGTGGTGACCAACGCGCGCGGCATCTTCGACCGGCCCATCGCCGAGTACGTGGCCGCGCTCGTCCTCGCGATGGCGAAGGACCTGCCGCGCACGCTGGACCTCCAGCGGGAACGCACCTGGCGGCACCGGGAGTCCCGTCGGGTCTCCGGGACGCGCGCCGTGATCGTCGGCACCGGGCCCATCGGGCGGACGATCGCCCGCACGCTCAAGGCACTCGAGGTGACCACCGCGCTCGTCGGCCGCACCCCGCGCACCGGCGTCCACGGCCCCGACGACCTGGACCGGCTGATCGCCCGCGCCGACTGGATCATCGCGGCGGCGCCGCTGACCGAGCAGACGTACGGCATGTTCGACGCCCGGCGGTTCGGGGTGATGCAGCCCTCGGCACGGTTCATCAACATCGGGCGGGGCGGTCTGGTCGTCGAGGACGCGCTCGCCGAGGCGCTGCGCAGGCGGTGGATCGCGGGCGCGGCCCTGGACGTCTTCGAGCACGAACCCCTGGGCCCCGACAGCCCGTTGTGGCAGGTGCCCGATCTGATCGTGTCCCCGCACATGAGCGGGGACACGGTCGGCTGGCGGGACGAACTCGGGGCGCAGTTCCTGGAGTTGTACGAGCGGTGGGAGGCGGGCAAGCCACTGCTGAACGTGGTCGACAAGAAGCGCGGGTACGTACCCGGACACTGACCTGGGGGTGTGCATGAGGGACCTCACCGCACTCGGCGCCGTACAGCTCGTCGAGGGGTACCGCAAGGGCGAGTTCAGCCCCGTGGAGGTGACCCGGGCGGCGCTGGAGCGGGCCGAGGAGATCCAGCCGGAGGTCAACGCGTTCGTGCGGCTGACCGGCGAGGAGGCGCTCGCGCAGGCGCGGGAGTCGGCGGACCGCTGGCGGCGCGGTGAACCGGCCGGTCTGCTGGACGGGGTGCCGGTCACGGTGAAGGACATCCTGCTGATGCGCGGGTCGCCGACCCTGAAGGGGTCCAGGGTGCTGTCGGAGAAGGGCCGTTGGGACGAGGACGCGCCCTCCGTCGCCCGTCTGCGTGAGCACGGTGCCGTGTTCCTCGGCAAGACCACGACCCCGGAGTTCGGCTGGAAGGGCGTCACGGACTCCCCGCTGTCGGGGGTGACCCGCAATCCGCACGACCCCACCCGCACCGCGGGCGGCTCCAGCGGCGGCGCGGCGGCGGCCGTCGCCCTCGGCGCGGGGCCCCTGGCGCTCGGCACGGACGGGGGCGGCAGCGTCCGGATCCCGGCCGCGTTCTGCGGGATCTTCGCGCTGAAGCCGACGTACGGGCGGGTGCCGCTGTACCCGGCGAGCGCGTTCGGCACCCTCGCGCACGTCGGTCCGATGACCCGGAACGCGGCGGACGCGGCCCTGATGCTGGACGTCATCGGGGCACCGGACGCCCGGGACTGGTCCGGGTCGGCGGCAAGTGCCCTCTCCTACCGGGGTGTTCTCCAGGACGGCGTACGCGGTCTGCGGATCGCCTACTCCCCCTCCCTCGGCGGACAGGTCCGGGTCCAGCCGGGGGTCGCGGCGGCGGTGCGGCGGGCGGTGGAGCGGCTGGCCGGGCTCGGGGCGTACGTCGAGGAGGCCGACCCCGACTTCACCGACCCGGTGGACGCCTTCCACACCCTGTGGTTCAGCGGGGCGGCCCGGGTCACCCAGCATCTGGGGCCGCATCAGCGGGAGTTGCTCGATCCCGGACTGCGGGAGATCAGCGGGCTCGGGGCGCGGTACAGCGCGCTGGACTATCTCGCCGCCGTCGATGTCCGGATGGACCTCGGCCGCCGGATGGGCCGCTTCCACGAGTCGTACGACCTGCTGGTGACGCCCACTCTGCCGGTCACGGCGTTCGAGGCGGGCGCCGAGGTGCCGAAGGGCTCGGGGTACCGGCGGTGGACGGGGTGGACGCCGTTCACCTACCCCTTCAACCTGACCCAGCAGCCGGCCGCGTCCGTCCCGGTCGGGGTGGACGGCGACGGGCTGCCGGTGGGGCTCCAGCTCGTGGCCGCCCGGCACCGGGACGATCTGGTGCTGCGGGCGGCGCACGCTCTGGACGGGGTCACGCTCTCCGGAAGCTGAGCGTCTCCCCCGCCGCCCCCGACCGCCAGAGGTCGTTGCACGCCTCGGCCATCTCCGCGAGCCCCTCGACCACCTCTCCCCAGACGATGCCGGGCACCCAGCCCACGTCGCCGTTGAGGAGCAGGTTGTTGCGCTCGTAGAAGAGGGCCAGATCGACCACGGTCGTACCGGCGCGGACCTCGCGGTCGTAGCCGTAGGACTTGGTGCCCAGCTCGGTCCCGGCGAAGGAGAAGTAGCAGAGGTCGCCGGGGACGGGGGTGACGGTCGGGTTCTCCAGGGGTGGCTCGGTGGCGGCGAAGGGTGGGAAGAGGGCGTAGATCTCGTTGCGGGCGTATTTGGCGTGGTAGACGTCGCCGGCCAGGGGGAGGGCGTCCCAGACGGCCGCGCAGGTGACGGGCGCGCGGTCCTCCAGCAGCTTTGCGGTGCAGGTGACACCGCGCTTGACCAGCGAGACTTCTATGTATCGGTCGGCCATGCAATCCATGGTGCATACATCGCATGGTCTCGGGTAGCCGCGCCGCCATGGCTCCACCGATTCGGAACGACAGAAACACATCACAGACCGGAACCACGCGCCGATCGCTGCTCGCGGGGGTGGCGGCGCTCGGTGCGCTGGGGGCCGCCGGCTGCTCGCGGGTGGCCACGGCCTCGACGACGGACGGCGGTGATCTGCTGGAACGGATGAAGGCAGCGGGGGTCGTACGGCTCGGTATCGCCGGTGAGATCCCGTTCGGCTACATCGACAGGAACGGCGAGCTGACCGGTGAGGCGCCCGAGCTGGCCAAGGCGGTCTTCAAACGGCTCGGGGTGGACCGGGTCCAGCCGGTGCCGACGGAGTTCGGCTCGCTCATACCCGGGCTGAACTCCCAGCAGTTCGACGTCGTCGCCGCCGGGATGTACGTCAACCCCGAGCGGTGCGAGCAGGTGATTTTCGCCGACCCGGACTACCAGATGCTCGACTCCTTCATCGTCCGCAAGGGCAACCCCAAGGGGCTGCACGACTACAAGGACGTCGTCGAGAAGAAGGCCAAGTTCGCCACCGGGACCGGCTATGCGGAGATCCAGTACGCCGTGGACGCGGGGTACAAGGAGAGCGACATCCTGATCGTCCCGGACCAGGTCGCCGGGCTGAACGCCGTCGAGGCGGGCCGGGCCGACGTGTTCGCCGGTACGGCGCTCACCACCCGTGAGGTGGTGAAGAAGTCCGCCAAGGCCGAGGCCACCAAGGCCTTCGCGCCCCTCGTGGACGGCAAGCCGCACGTGGACGGCGGCGCGTTCGCGTTCCGGCAGACCGAGACCAGGCTGCGGGACGCCTTCAACGTGGAGCTGCGGAAGCTGAAGAAGAGCGGGGAGCTGTTCCGGATCCTCAAGCCCTTCGGGTTCACGGAGGCCGAGATGACCGACCTCACGGCCAAGGAGCTCTGCGGCGGATGACCTCAGGACTCTGGGACCTCGTACTCAAGGGCGTGTGGGTCACCGTCCAACTCCTCTTCCTCAGCGCGCTGCTGGCCGGTGCCGTCTCCTTCGTGGTCGGCGTCGCCCGCACGCACCGGCTGTGGGTCGTGCGCTTCCTCGCCGGCTTCTACACCGAGGTGTTCCGCGGGACCTCCGCGCTGATCATGATCTTCTGGGTGTACTTCGTGCTGCCACTCGCCTTCGGCTGGCAGCTGGTGCCGCTGTGGGCGGGCGCGCTGGCGCTGGGGCTGACATACGGCGCGTACGGCTCCGAGATCGTGCGCGGCGCGCTGAACTCGGTGGACCCGGCGCAGAAGGAGGGCGGGATCGCGCTCAGCTTCACGCCCTGGCAGCGACTGCGGCTGATCCTGCTGCCGCAGGCGGTGCCGGAGATGATCCCGCCGTTCTCCAACCTGCTCATCGAGCTGCTGAAGGGCACCGCGCTGGTGTCGGTCATCGGCATGGGCGACCTGGCGTTCAGCGGGAACCTGGTGCGGCTCGCGCTCCAGGAGAGCGCGGAGATCTACACGTATCTGCTGGTCATCTACTTCGTGATCGCCTTCGCCCTGACCCGGGTGATGCGCGGTCTGGAGAAGAAGCTGAAGGCCGGGGTCAGCGGCACCCCGGCGCGCGGGAACTCCCCGCAGCAGGAGCTCAAGCGGGCCGAGACGACCGGCGTCGGTGCCTCGTCCTCGGGAGGTGTTCTCGGATGAAGTGGGACTGGGGAGCGGTCGGCGACTTCATGCCGCAGTTCTGGGACGGTCTGCTGGTCACCCTGCAGGCGCTGGCCCTCGGCTCGGTGATCTCCTTCGCGCTCGGGCTGGTGTGGGCGCTGCTGATGCGGGCGCCGACCCGCTGGGTGACCTGGCCGGTGGGCGCGGTCACCGAGTTCGTGCGCAACACCCCGCTGCTGGTGCAGCTGTTCTTCCTCTTCTATGTGCTGCCCGAGTGGGGTCTGACGTTCTCGGCGCTGACCACCGGTGTCTTCGCGATCGGCCTGCACTACTCGACGTACACCATGCAGGTCTACCGGGCCGGCATCGAGGCGGTGCCGGTCGGCCAGTGGGAGGCCGCGACCGCGCTGAACCTGCCGGTGACCAGGACGTGGCGGGTGGTGATCCTGCCGCAGGCGATCCGCCGGGTCGTGCCGGCGCTCGGCAACTACGTGATCGCGATGCTCAAGGACACGCCGCTGCTGATGGCGATCACCGTCCTCGACATGCTCGGCCAGGCGCGGCTCTTCTCCCAGGAGCACTTCCAGTTCACCGAGCCCCTGACCGTCATCGGCGTGGCCTTCATCCTCATCTCCTATCTGGCCTCCCTCCTCATGCGAGCCCTGGAGCGACGTCTTGTCCACTGACATTCAGCCCGAGAACAACCCCACCGACCATCGCGCTCCCGGTGAGCTGATCCGTCTGGAACAGGTCACCAAGCGGTTCGGGGACAACACCGTCCTGGACCACCTGGACTTCTCCGTCGAGGCCGGAAAGCACGTCACCCTCATCGGTCCCTCCGGGTCGGGCAAGACCACGATCCTGCGGCTGCTGATGACGCTGACCAAGCCCGACGAAGGGATCATCACCGTCGACGGGCAGCGGCTGTTCCCGGCGCCGGAGAAGCAGGTCCGTGAGGTCCGCAAGCAGATCGGGATGGTGTTCCAGCAGTTCAACCTGTTCCCGAACATGTCGGCGCTCCGGAACATCACCGAGGCTCCGGTCACCGTGCTCGGCATGTCCAAGGACGAGGCGGAGGCACGCGCGCGTGAGCTGCTCGACCTGGTGGGGCTGGCGGACAAGTGCGACGCCCGTCCCTCCCAGCTCTCCGGCGGACAGCAGCAGCGGGTGGCGATCGCGCGGGCGCTGGCCATGCGGCCGAAGGTGCTGCTGCTCGACGAGGTGACCTCCGCGCTGGACCCGGAGCTGGTCGCGGGCGTCCTCGACGTGCTCCGGGACATCGCCCGCACCACCGACATCACGATGCTCTGTGTGACCCACGAGATGAATTTCGCCCGGGACATCTCGGACCAGGTTCTGATGTTCGACTCGGGGCGGATCATCGAGGCCGGGTCGCCGGAGAAGATCTTCAGCGAGCCGGAGCAGGACCGTACGCGGGAATTC
>JABFXD010000260.1 GCA_013361925.1 Streptomyces sp.
CGGGCCTGCGCGGTCCGGCGGGCGGCGGGGACGTGCACCTGTGGCCGTGCGGCCGGGCCCGTACGGTCCTGGAGCTGCACTCGCCGTACGGGCTGGCCCTGCTCCAGTTCGACACCTCCGCGCTGCGCCGCTTCCTGCTGCACACGTACGCGGTCGTGGCGGTCGGTCAGGAGGACGTCGGCGCGGAGGTCGAGCGCGGGCTGACCGCGCTGTTCGGGGCCGTGTGAGGGGGTGAGCGGAGGGGGGTGCTCCGCGCTCTCAGGGCCGTCGTTCGTCCACCGCGGCGGCTCTGGCCAGGGTCCAGACGGCGACGATGTCGAGGGTCATGACGCTGATCGACCACAGCGGATAAAAGGGGATGAACATGAACTGCGTGATCAGGCTGATCGCGCCCAGCGCCGCGCCGGCCCCCGTGCCCCAGCTCTTGCCGAGCAGAACGCCGAGGCCGGCGGCGACGAGCCCGATGCCCACCACGACATGGATCCAGCCCCAGGCCGTCAGGCTGAACTCGTAGGTGTAGTCGGGCGAGCTGAAAAGGGTGTCGCTCGTGACGCCGACGACACCGAGGAGGATGCTGAGCGTCCCGCTCAGCTCCAGTGCCCAGCCGGCGAAGAGGGTGAGGCCTCCGCCCAGGGGTCGTGCGCTCATGTCGGGGCGTCGGACCCCGCCGGATGTCTGCGCCATGTCAGGACCTTTCCGTGCCGGTAATCCCCGAGCTCGGCGTCAGTACCTCAGCACCCCCGCGATCCCGTGGGCGTCGCCCAGGGTGCCGTCCGGGACGAAGCGCACGTCGGCGCCCGTCTCCAGGCACTGCTCGACGATCTCGTCCACGATGTCCTCGCGGGCGTCGAGGTCGCCGCTCGCCGCGGGGGCCAGGTGGTCGCCGTCGGTGTCACGCACGGTGATCCGGTAGTTCTCCTCGACGGCGAGCAGCCTGACCCGGCCCTCCCGGGCGTTCTGCCAGACCTCGTCGACACCGGCCGCGAAGGCGCGGCGACCACGTGCCGTCTCGAGTTCACGGGCCACCGCGGCGGTGTTCTTGCGGGTCTCGGCCTCGTGCAGCGGCCGTACCGCGTGCCACACCGCGTCCGGCGTGCCGTGCGCCAGGCCGCCGTGCGGGACGTGCACCGCGTCCTTGGTGACGCTGCCGACCTCGTCCAGGACGGAGAGTGCGGCCTGCTCGCCGGTGACGTAGAGCGGGCGCGGCTGATCCCTGAGGATCTTGGCCATCGCGGTGTCGGCGTCGCGCAGGAAGTGACGCGTGCTCTCGTCCCGGAAGGTGCTCGGCATGTCACCGATCCGCTCCTGGCGCTCGGCGTCGAAGTTCTCGCGGTGGTCCCTGGTGAGGGGGAAGCCGGCCAGCCGTTCCTCGACGACGCGGTCGGTGCCGCCGTTCCAGAGGGTGGCGCGGTCGGGGGCGACCGACAGCACCCAGAACGGGCGTTCGGAGGCCTGCGCGGAGACGAGGTTGCGGGTGAGGAAGGTGTCCGACAGCACGACGCGTTCGGGCACGCTGCGGGCGAGCGACCACACCTGGTGCTCACCCGGCGCGGCGAAGATGACCAGGCCGTCCTCGGCGTGGGCCAGGTCGACCTCGGCGAGCGCCTGGTCGAGCTGGCGGGCGACGTCGAGACGCCGCTCCCGGGGGACCGCGGGATCGGCTTCCAACTGCTTCTTGGCCTCGGCCACGACATTGCGCAGCCGGACCGGGTCCTGGGCGTTGTCGGGCTCGCGGCGATGTGTCGGAGTCAGCACGGACACCGCTGGATAGGGGCGCGGGCGCCGGAGCTCGGTGAGGGTCGTGGGACTGAGTGCGTGCTCCATATGAGCACGATAGGACTGATTTGCGGACGGGGCATCAGGGGCGGGAGGGCCTCGTCGGCCCGGACCAGCAAGACGGGCAAACGGAACATTTCGCTGCTAGCGTCGCTTGAGTCGCCGGAACCGAGGACGCCCATGACCCAGGCCGACACCAAGACCGAGTCGCCGCCCGCCGCGAAGCTGTCCCTGCCGACGCTCACCACCATGGTGGTCGGCTCGATGGTCGGCGCCGGTGTGTTCTCCCTGCCGCGCAGGTTCGCGCAGGAGACCGGTGTGGCCGGTGCGCTCATCGCCTGGGCGGTGGCCGGCACCGGCATGCTGATGCTCGCCTTCGTCTTCCAGACGCTCGCGGTGCGCAGGCCCGATCTCGACGCGGGTGTGTACGCGTACGCCAAGGCCGGTTTCGGTGAATACCTGGGTTTCTTCTCGGCGTTCGGCTACTGGGCGAGCGCCTGCGTCGGCAACGTCACGTACTGGGTGCTGATCATGTCGACGATCGGCGCGATCGCGCCCGCGCTCGGCGACGGCGACACCGTGCTCGCGGTGGTGCTCTCCTCCGTGGGGCTGTGGCTGTTCTTCGCGCTGATCAGCCGCGGGGTGAAGGAGGCGGCGGCGATCAACCGGATCGTCACGGTCGCCAAGGTCGTACCGATCATCGTCTTCGTCATCCTCGCGCTCTTCTATCTCAAGCCGAGCGTCTTCGCCGACAACTTCGCCGGCGCGGACTACGCGGGCTCCCTCTTCAACCAGGTCAAGGGCACCATGCTGGCCACGGTGTTCGTGTTCCTCGGGGTGGAGGGCGCGAGCGTCTACTCCCGGCACGCGCGGCGCCGCGAGGACGTCGGCCGGGCCACGATCCTCGGTTTCGTCAGCGTCTTCGCGATCTTCGCGTCGGTCACGATCGTGTCGTACGGCATCATGCCGATGGCCGAGATCGCCGAACTGCGCCAGCCCTCCATGGCCGAGGTGCTGGAGCACGCGGTCGGCACCTGGGGCAAGGTCTTCGTCAGCGTCGGCCTGATCGTCTCCGTCCTCGGCGCCTATCTGGCCTGGACGTTGATGGCGGCCGAAGTGCTGTACGTGGCCGCCAAGGACGACGACATGCCGCGCTTCCTCAAGCGCGCCACGGCGGCCGACGTGCCCGTGCCGGCGCTCGTGATGTCCACGGTGCTCAGCCAGATCGTCCTCGTCGTCACCCTGTTCTCCGACGACGCCTTCAACTTCGCCCTCGACCTGACCAGCGCCCTGACGCTGATCCCGTTCCTGCTGGCCGCGGCCTTCGCGGTGAAGATCGGCTGGGGCGGACCGCGAGGTCAGTTGGCGATCGCCGCGCTCGCCACCGTCTACACCGCGTTCCTCATCTACGCGGCGGGCCTCAAGTTCGTCCTCGTCTCCTTCATCATCTACGCCCCCGCCACCGTGCTGTTCGTGATGGCGCGCAAGGAGCAGGGCCGACGCCTGTTCTCACCACGCGAGTTGATCATCCTCGCCGCGTCGGTGGCCGGTGCGGTCCTCGGCGTCGTGGCCCTGGCAGTGGGCTGGATCAGCCTGTGAAGTCCCGGAAGGTGCACCGTGACCAGTAGTCAAGACACCCGTCCCGCGTACGGCGTCCACTCCGAGGTCGGCAGACTCCGCAAGGTGCTGGTCTGCGCCCCCGGGCTCGCCCATCGCAGACTCACCCCCACCAACTCCGACGACCTGCTCTTCGACGACGTCATGTGGGTGGAGAACGCCCAGCGCGACCACGCCGACTTCGTCAACAAGCTGCGCGAACGGGACGTCGAGGTCGTCGAGTTGCACGACCTGCTGGCCCAGACGCTGGCGGTGCCGGGTGCCCGGGACTGGCTGCTCGACCGGAAGATCGTCGCCAACGAGGTCGGCCTCGGCCTCGTCGACCAGACGCGCGCGTACCTGGAGTCCCTCGAACCCGAACGCCTCGCCAAGTACCTGATCGGCGGCCTCGCCACCACCGACCTCCCCGACGACTTCCGCTCCGGCTATCTCGAACTCGCCCGTGAATCCACCGGCGTACGTGAGTACTTGATGCCGCCGCTGCCCAACACCCTCTACACCCGCGACACCACGTGCTGGCTCTACGGCGGACTCACCCTCAACCCGCTCTACTGGCCCGCCCGGCACGACGAGACGCTGCTGATGAAGGCGGTCTACAGCTTCCACCCCGACTACGTGGGCTCCACCGTCTGGTGGGGCGACCCCGAACTCGACTGGGGGCAGGCCACGTTCGAGGGCGGCGACATCATGCCGGTCGGCAACGGAGTCGTCCTGATGGGCATGAGCGAGCGCACCTCACGCCAGGCCATCACACAGGTGGCCGCGGCCCTGTTCAAGAACGGTGCCGCCGAGCATGTGATCGTCGCGGGCATGCCGAAGCTGCGCTCCGCGATGCACCTCGACACCGTCTTCACCTTCGCCGACCGCGACCTGGTCACCCTCTACCCGAGCATCATGGACGGCGTCCACACCTTCTCCCTGCGGCCCAGCGACAAGGCGCCCGGTATCGAGCTGATCGACGAGGGCTCGACGCCGTTCGTCGACGTCGTCGCCAAGGCGCTCGGCCTGCCCGGGCTGCGGGTCGTGGAGACCGGCGGCGACGTCTACGCCTCCGAGCGCCAGCAGTGGGACAGCGGCAACAACGCGGTCGCCCTGGAACCCGGCGTGGTCTTCACCTACGACCGCAACACCCAGACCAACACGCTGCTGCGCAAGGCCGGCATCGAGGTCGTCACCATCGTCGGCGCGGAACTCGGCCGTGGCCGGGGCGGCGGGCACTGTATGACCTGCCCGATCGTGCGGGACCCGGTGGACTTCTGAACTACCGCTTCCCGTCCGGCCCTTCGAGCACGGCGATGTTCCCCTGCGCCACCGCGCACAGGGTCTCCGCACCGGTGTCGTCGACCGTGAGGACGTCGCAGCGGGTCACGACCCGGGTGCGGCCGGCCCGCACCACCTCGGCGTGCGCGCGCAGGACCGTGCCCGTCGCCGGACGCAGATAGTCGATGGTGAACCCGGACGTGATCAGGCCCGGACCCACGACGGTCGCCGCGGCGAGCGTGAGGGTGTTGTCGGCCGCGTAGGAGAGCACGCCGCCGTGGACGAAGCCGTACTGCTGGAGCAGTTCCTCGCGGATGTCCAGCTCCAGGGTGGCCTCGCCGTTTCCGAAGGCCGTCACCCGCGCGCCCAGCAGCCTGCTGAAGGGCTGTTCCGCGAGGACCTTCCCGGCCAGTTCCAGATCCATCGTGCCGCTCACCCCGCCACTCTCACTTCATCAGTGAAGTGAGAGTGGCGCGAACCGGTGTCCTCTGTCAACATCGCCCCATGCCCGCCGACCCCGATCAGCGCTTCTACTTTCTGCTCCAGCGGTCCGCGCACCGGCTGCGCACCTCCGCGGACCGGCGCTGCCTGGCCGCCGCCGGGGTCACCACGGCCCAGATCGGCGCGCTGTTCGCGGTGCGCGACGAGCCGGGCCTGAGCCAGCAGCAGCTCGCCCGCACACTCGGACTGCGCGAGTCGGCCGTCACCGCGCTCGTCGCCCGGCTCACCGCCGCGGGGCTCCTCGACAAGTCGGCGCACCCGCGCGAGCACCGGGCCGTGGTCCTGGAACTGACCGAGTCCGGAGCCGCGGCGCTGATCGCCGCCCAGCCCGCGATCGACCGCTTCAACGCCGAACTGCGCGGCCTGCTCGGCGACGACGGCTTCGTGGCGACGGCCGGCGCCCTGGAGCGTCTCGCGCACTGGGAAGGCTGACCGCTCGGGGCAACGATCCAGGCCGACCGTTCAGACGAACGAGTCCGGGTCCGCCGCCCGCCAGTCCGCGTCCCAGGAGGCGGGCGGCTCCCGCAGCAGCTCGCCCGGGGCGAGCCACTCGTAGAGGTCGGCGTACGGGGCGATCGTCGTCGGATCGAGGCGCCGCACCAGCATCCCGGTGGTCAGCTCGCGAGGATCGCTCACCCCCATCGCGGCCATGATCTGCACCGCGCTCTTGACCGTCGCCCGCTGGAACCGGTGCACGCGCGCCGACTTGTCGGCCACGTCCAGCGCGCGGACCCGGCGAGGGTCCTGGGTCGTCACGCCGACGGGACAGGTGTTGGTGTGACAGCGCTGGGCCTGGATGCAGCCGACCGCGAACATCATGGCCCGGGCCGCGTTCGTGTAGTCGGCGCCCTGGATCAGCCGCTTGACGATGTCCGTGCCGGTGGCCACCTTGCCGCTCGCGCCGATCCGCACCCGGTCCTTCAGGCCGGTGCCGACCAGGGCGTTGCGCACGGTGACCAGCCCCTCGGTGAGCGGCATCCCGAGATGGTCGGCGAACTCCAGCGGTGCCGCGCCCGTGCCGCCCTCGGCGCCGTCCACCACGATGAAGTCGGGTGTCACCCCCTCCGCGAGCATCGCCTTGCACACGGCCAGGAACTGCCGCCGCGACCCCACGCACAGCTTGAACCCGGTCGGCTTGCCACCCGCCAACTCCCGCATCAGAGCGATGAACTTGACCAGCTCGCGCGGCGTGCCGAACACCTGGTGGTAGGGCGGCGACACCACCGTCTCGCCCTCCGGCACATCCCTGGCCCGCGCGATCTCGGCATTCACCTTGGCGCCCGGCAGCACCCCGCCGATCCCCGGCTTGGCGCCCTGGGAGAGCTTCAGCGACACGCACTTCACCTCGGGCAGCGCCGCCTTGTCCGCGAACTCCCGCCCGTCGAACCGCCCTTCGGGGGTACGGCAGCCGAAGTACCCGGTCCCGATCTCCCAGATGAGATCGCCGCCGCCCCGCAGGTGGTACTCGGACAGGCCGCCCTCGCCGGTGTCGTGCGCGAAACCCCCGAGCGCGGCACCCCGGTTGAGGGCGAGAATCGCGTGCGAGGAGAGCGAGCCGAAGCTCATCGCGGAGACGTTCAGCAGCGCCATGTCGTACGGCACCCGGCAGTCCGGTCCGCCGACCCGTACCGTCGGCACCTCCTCCGGCACTCGTACCGGCCGCATCGACGGCACGAGGAACTCGTAGCCGTCCGCGTACACGTCCCGCTCGGTGCCGAACGGCTCCTCGGCGTCGACGCCCTTGGCGCGCTCGTACACGATGCTGCGCACATCGCGGTCGAAGGGCCGGCCGTCGAAGTTCCGCTCGACGAAGTACTGCTGCATCTCCGGCCGCAGCTTCTCCAGCAGGAAGCGCAGATGCCCGAGCAGGGGGTAGTTCCGCAGCACCGAGTGGCGGGCCTGCACGAGATCCCAGGCGCCGACCGCGGCCAGGGCGAGCAGCGGCCCCGCCGCACACCACCACCAGAAAGACACGGCGAGGGACAGGGCCAGGGCCCCGGCCGCACCGAGGATGACCGTCACCAGCAACAGGAAGCGACGCACACCACGAGTCAAACGCAGGTCGAGGCAAACGGCGAAAGCTGAGGGGCGGACGGGTTCACCGGACGCCGAGGGCCCTGTCGGCGGCGGTCGCCGACGGCTGCCACCAGCTCGTCACGGGCTCCCACACCTGGATCATGTCCCCGGCCCCGAGCCCGGCCGCCGTGAAGGCACGGCCTCAGTGGGAGGGGTCCGCGGAGACGGCCGGCGCGTCCACCCGGCGGGCCTAGGCGTCGGCCGGGTCGGCGACCGTGCGGACGGTCGCGTACGCCGCGCCGTCCGGCGCGAGCCGACAGCGCCCGGTGGGGCCCGCGGGCACCGGCTGGGCCGAGCCGTCGAGGTCCTGGAAGGTCACGGTGGGGATGC
>JABFXD010001073.1 GCA_013361925.1 Streptomyces sp.
ACCGGGCCGAGGACCAGCACCGCCACCTGCGGACGGTCCCGCTTGATCTTGACCACCGGGTCGAAGATGCCCGGCTCGGCCGGGGTCGCCGTGCCCAGCAGGCACACCTCCGGCGCCCGGGTGATCACCAGCTCCGCCGCCCCCGCGGCCGGTGCCGCCGCGGCGAGGACCCGATGGCCCCGCAGTTTCAACGCCGAGGCCAACGCCTCGGCCAGCAGTCGGTGGTCGTCGACCACCATGAGCCGCACTCCCATCGAGCAACCCCCCAGTCCCCCAATGGATCCGCAAATGGATGCCCCACTATGGATGCTCACTGGTCCGCACGGACAGGAGCCCCCTCCCGGCTCCCCCCGCTCTTCATGCCCCCGGAAGCTACACGCTTGTTCGACGTTGCGCTCCCCCTACTGGTGAGAAGTGCCCCGGATCGACGGAATTTCCGTCATTCGAGATTGATGGGTGGTACGCGCACTGCCCCGTCCCTGAGCAGGGACGGGGCAGTGTGAAGAGACGGTTACGCGGTCACTTCGCGCCGAAAGCGATCGCCAGGTACTCCTTCTCTCCCGAACTGCTTCCGAAATCGCTCGCGTAGACCTCCGACATGAACAGGCGGCCGTCGTGGTAGATGAGCTCGGAGGAGTCGGGGAGCATGCTCGTCTCCACGTCGCGCACCGCCTCCGTCGCCGGGTTCTCCAGGAGCTTGGTCTCCTTGAAGGTGCCGCCGTCGATGCTGACGATCTGGCCGCCCTTGTCGTACGGCGGACGCTTGTACGCGATCAGGTTGCCGCCGTCCATGCGCAGCGGGCTGATCGTGTAGCCGTCGCCGGCGTCCGCGCGCTGGCCGGTCTGCTTCCCCGTGGCCAGGTCGAAGGCGATGATCTCGTTGGTCCGGCTGTAGTCGCTGCCGGTGCCCTGGTGCTCCTCCGTCGGCACGTACACGCGGTCGTTGCCGACGGCGATCTGGAAGCAGTACTCGGGCCGGTAGATGCCGTCGCAGCGGGCCGCGTACTCGTCGCCCGGCAGGGCGATACGGGTCCGCAGCTTGCCGGTCTTGTTGTCGATGGAGAAGACGTCGGAGATGCCGCTGGCGGCCGCGTCCTCCCCGACCTCGGCGGCGACGACCAGCGGGTCGGTGGAGACCACGCTCGCGTACTCGATGCCCTGCGACATCTTGTACTCGGAGATCACCTTCCCGGACGCCGGGTCGATGGTCTGGATGTGCAGCTGGCGCGCGTCGTACTCACCGCACTTGCGGACCGCGACCAGCTTGGCGCCGCCGGCGTAACCCGCGTCGTAGCAGCTGTCGGTCGGCTTCGGGGTCCACAGGGACTTGCCGGTGGTGATGTCCCAGGCGGCGCCGCCGCTGGTGGAGCCGGTGGCGACGGTGTTCGCGCTGACGGTGACGTTGTCCCAGGGGATCAGCCGGTCACCGGCGTTGGCGGTCTTCGTCCACAGCTTCGTGCCCGCGTCCAGGTCGATCGCCGCGACCTGGCTGCACCCGGCCGTCGGCTTCTCCTTGGTCGGCATCGCGGGCTCGTAGGCGATGGCCGTCAGATGCTTGTCGGTCATCTGGCGGCTGGCCTGGCACACCGGGCCGGGCAGCTTGATCGTCCACTTCTCGGTCCCCTTGTCGGGGTCGTAGCCGACGATCTCGGCGATGCCGCTCTTGGCGTACACCGTGTCGGTCAGCCAGGAGCCGTTGACGGTGTAGGTGGTGTCGACCTTGACCTCGGGCTGCGGGACCTGGAAGAGGACGGAGGCGGCGGTGTTCGCCGGGACCTTCTCGTCGCCCTTGCTGCTGGTGCCGCCGGTGCCGCCCTTCTCGTCGCCGCCGCCACCGGTGCCGCCGCTGCTGCCCGCGGTGTCCTTCTTGCCGTCGTCACCGGAGGAGTTCGCGTACCAGAGGCCGCCGCCGACGATCAGCGCGATCGCGACGACCGCCGCGACGATGATCGTCAGCTGCGAGTTGAACTTCCGCCCGCCGGTCGGCGGCCCGGGCTGCGGCTGCATCGGCATGGTCGGCTGCTGGTAGCCGTAACCGGGCTGCTGGCCATAGGTGTTCGGCTGCGGCTGACCGTACGGGTTCGGCGCCGGGGTGGGCGGCTGGCCGTACGGCTGCTGCGGCTGTTGCGGCTGTTGCGGCTGTTGCGGCTGTTGCGGCTGTTGCGGGTAGCCGTAGCCCGGACCGGCCGGGGGCGTCGGCGGGCCCTGCGGGGGCGCGGGCGGCGGTGTCTGCGGAGCCTGCGGGTATCCGTAGCCGGGCTGCGGGGGCGGGGGCGTCTGGGGTGCGCCGAAACCGGGTTGCTGCGGGGGCTGGTCCTGCGGGGCGCCGAAGCCGGGCTGCTGCGCGGGCGGCGGCTGCTGCGGGGGCTGGTCCTGGGGCGGGCCGAAGCCTCCCCCGGGCGGGGGCTGGTTCGGCGGGGGCGGCGGCTGGGTCATGACGGAGTACCTCGGGAAGCGGGGACGGAAGCGGACGGAGGGCGGGAGGGCTGCCCGCCGTGGCGGGCGGGGCGCGCTACTTGCCGTAGGCGAGCATCAACTTCTCCTGCGCGTCGTCGTCGCCGTTCAGCCGGGTGGTCGAGAGATAGAAGCGTCCGCCGACCCAGTCGATGGCCTTGGAGTAGAAGCCGTTCTCGACGTCGGCGCCGGACGCCGGGTTCTGGAGCAGCTTCGCCGGCTTGTGGTCCGAGCCGGTCGTCGCGATGGACACGACCTGGCCGCCCGCGTCGTACGACGGCTCGACGTACGCGATGAGCTTGCCGTTCTCGATCTTCAGCGGCAGCATCGACTCGTCCGCGGGGGACTTGACGCGCCACTTCTCCTTGCCGGTGGAGAGGTTGATCGCCACGATCTCGTTCGCGCCGGTCGTCGCCTTGGTCGGCAGGTAGAGCGTGTCGGCGTCGGCGGCCGTGCCGGTGCAGCCCGTCAGGTCACGGGCGAAGATCGCCCAGTCGCAGGCGGGATCGAAGTCCTCGTCGAAGCCGACCTGGGAGCGGAACTTGCCGCCCGAGGTGAACGTGGAGATGTTCCAGGCGTTCTTGTCCTCGTTGGTGCTGTAGATGACGAGCGGGTCGATGGAGTAGGCGCGGGCGACCCGCCAGCCCTTGTCGAACTTCTGGGTCCACCTGACCTTGCCGGTCGTCGGGTCCAGCTCCTGCACCTCGTCGTGCTCGTTCGCCCCGGAGGCGTCGCAGGAGGAGACGGCGATCAGCTTGGAGCCGCCGGCGAACGCGCTCGGGAAGCAGGCGTCGCCGTACTTCTTCTTGTCGAACAGCTTCTTGCCGGTCGTGACGTCGAGGGCGGTGCCGGACATCGAGCGGCCCACCATCAGCGTCTTGCCGGTGATGGTCAGCTCGATCTGGAGCGTGGAGTCGAACAGTTCGCCGTCGGCGACCTCCCCGGTCCAGCCCTTGGCGCCGGTGTCGAGGTCGATCTCCTGGAGCTTGTTGCACTCCGCGCGGTCGCCGCTGCCGCTCATGTAGGCGACGACGATCTTGTTGGCGGCGGTCTTCTGCGGGGTGACCGAGCAGATCTTCTGGTCGAAGGTGATCGGGTCCCAGGCGGGGTTGCCGTCACTGACGTTGTAGCCGAAGAGCTGCTTGTACGCCGCCTTCACCGCGGTCTTGTCGGTGATCCACATGCCGGGGGCGTCGGCCCCTGAACCGGGGGCGTCCGGCGCGGTCTTGTACCAGAGCACCTTCGACTCGCCCGCCTGGCGGCCCTCGTTGAGGTCCTCCTGGTCCTTGCCGCCGCCCCCGTCGCCGTCACCGGGGTTGACCGGGTCGTCGGACGCGGAGGGCTTGGCGCTGCCGCTCTCCTCGGCGACCGGCTTCTTCGGGTCGTCGTCCCCGCCGGCGACGGCCCACACCGTGCCGCCGACGACGAGGAGCCCGGCGACCGCCGCGGCGATGACGAGGGCCGGCTTGCCCTTGAAGGGATTGCGCGAGCCGGAGGAGCCGGGCGGGGTGCCGGGGCCGCCGGGGTACTGCGGCTGGGGCGGATAGCCGTAACCGGGCTGGCCGTACGGGCCCGGCTGCTGGGGCTGGCCGTACGGGCCGGGCTGGGCGTAGGGGCCCGGCTGCTGCGGCGGCTGGCCGTAGGGACCGGGCTGCTGCTGCGGCTGGCCGTACGGACCGGGCTGGTCGACCTTCTGGGGGTAGCCGTAACCGGGCTGCGGCGGGCCCTGCGGAGGCGGCGGGGTCTGCGGTGGCCCCGCGGGCGGCGGCGGTGCGCCGAAACCACCCTGCGGCGGCGGGTCCTGCGGTGCTCCAAAACCGGGCGGCTGGGTCATCAGCGCGCTCCCCCTCGTTCACTGATTTTTAGCCACGCCCTGAGGTACGTAACGGCTCAGAGTCGTACTCAGAAAGTTCTCAGACGGCTCTTTCTATCACTCGGGGCTGACAGGGACGCGGGCCGATCACCCCCTGTACCAAAGGGAGGACCGGCCCGTGACGCCACTGTTATGCGCCTTCACGCACCCTTCACGCGGCGCGCGCGCCGCCCACCAGCGCCGCCGTGACCGCCCTCACGCGTCCTCGGCGAGTTCCAGCCAGCGCAGCTCCAGTTCGTCGCGCTCACCGGCCAAGTCGCGCAGCTCGGCGTCGAGTTCGGCCACCTTCGCGAAGTCTGTGGCGTTCTCGGCGATGTGGGCGTGGAGCTTGGTCTCCCTCTCGGAGAGCTTGTCGAGCTGCCGCTCGATCTTCTGGAGTTCCTTCTTGGCGGCGCGCTGGTCGGCGGCGCTCTTCTCGGGGGCGGCCTTCTGCACGACCGGCGCCGAGGCCGCCGCGGCCTGCTCCATCTTGTGGCGGCGCTCGATGTACTCGTCGATACCGCGCGGCAGCATCCTGAGAGTGGCGTCGCCGAGGAGCGCGAAGACGCGGTCGGTCGTGCGCTCGACGAAGAACCGGTCGTGGGAGATGACGATCATCGAGCCGGGCCAGCCGTCGAGGAGGTCCTCCAGCTGGGTCAGGGTCTCGATGTCGAGGTCGTTGGTGGGCTCGTCGAGGAAGAGGACGTTGGGCTCGTCCATCAGAAGACGCAGGAGCTGGAGCCTGCGCCGCTCACCGCCGGACAGGTCGCCGACCGGCGTCCACTGCTTCTCCTTGGAGAAGCCGAACGTCTCGCACAGCTGACCGGCGGTCATCTCGCGGCCCTTGCCGAGGTCGACGCGGTCGCGCACCTGCTGAACGGCCTCCAGGACCCGCAGGGTGGGGTTGAGCTCGGAGACCTCCTGGGAGAGGTAGGCAAGCTTGACGGTCTTGCCGACGACGACACGGCCGCCGGCCGGCTGGGTCTCGCCCTCGGTGCGGGCGGCCTGGGCCATGGCCCGCAGCAGCGAGGTCTTGCCGGCGCCGTTGACCCCGACGAGGCCGACGCGGTCACCCGGGCCGAGCTGCCAGGTGACGTGCTTGAGCAGCACCTTGGGGCCGGCCTGGACGGTCACGTCCTCCAGGTCGAACACCGTCTTGCCGAGCCGCGAGGAGGCGAACTTCATCAGCTCGCTGGTGTCGCGCGGCGGCGGCACGTCCTTGATGAGCTCGTTGGCGGCCTCGACCCTGAAGCGCGGCTTCGACGTACGGGCGGGGGCGCCGCGGCGCAGCCAGGCCAGCTCCTTGCGGACCAGGTTCTGCCGCTTGGTCTCCTCGGTCGCCGCGATCCGCTCGCGTTCGGCGCGGGCGAAGACGTAGTCGGAGTAGCCGCCCTCGTACTCGTAGACGTCGCCCTTCTGCACGTCCCACATGCGGGTGCAGACCTGGTCGAGGAACCAGCGGTCGTGGGTGACGCAGACGAGCGCGGAGCGGCGCTCGCGCAGATGCTGGGCGAGCCAGGAGATGCCCTCGACGTCGAGGTGGTTGGTCGGCTCGTCGAGGACGATCAGGTCCTGTTCCTCGATGAGCAGCTTGGCGAGCGCGATCCGGCGGCGCTCACCACCGGAGAGCGGGCCGATGACGGTGTCGAGGCCCTGCGGGAAGCCGGGCAGGTCGAGTCCGCCGAACAGGCCCGTCAGCACGTCCCGGATCTTGGCGTTGCCGGCCCACTCGTGGTCGGCCAGGTCCCGGATGACCTCGTGGCGGACGGTCGCCGTCGAGTCGAGGGAGTCGTGCTGGGTGAGGACGCCGATGCGCAGCCCGCCGGAGTGCGTGACCCGGCCGGTGTCGGCCTCCTCCTGCTTGGCCAGCATCCGGATCAGGGTGGTCTTGCCGTCACCGTTGCGGCCCACGACACCGATCCGATCGCCCTCGGAGACGCCGAGCGAGACACCGTCCAGCAGGGCACGGGTGCCGTACACCTTGCTGACGTTCTCGACATTGACCAGGTTGACGGCCATTTCTCTCCTGACGAGGGGGATCGATCAGCCTCCCAGCCTAGTGCGCGCCGTTCGCTCACCGATCCCCCCGCAGGTCTGCCCAGGTCAGCGCCCTGCGGCTGCCCTGACCTCGTCGAGGAGGTCGTACATCGTCTGTCCCGGGCAGTCGGTCTGGAGCCAGTCGCGGTGGCCGCTGACGGTGGTCGCGTCCTTGGTGACGCCGTTGACCGGGTTGGTGTACGTGATCCTCGCCTGCGGGTCGAGGCCCTTGAAGCGGGCGACGACCTTGATCAGCCGGGTCAGTGAGGCCTTCGCCGCGTCCGTCGGGCCCTGCTCGGTGAGGGTGCCGAGCAGGGCGATGCCGAGGTTGCCGGAGTTGTAGCCGGCGGTGTGGAAGGCGGTGACGACGTTGCCGTCCGGGTCGAAGGCGGGGACGCCGTCGTCGCCGGAGTAGCGGCCCTCGTAGACGACACCGGCCTCGTCGATCAGGAAGTGGTAGCCGATGTCGCCCCAGTCGAGGGTGACCGCGTGGTACTCGTAGATCGCCCGGACGGTCGCGGCGGGGTCGGCGTCGCCGTTCGGGGTGTCCGTGTGGTGGACGGTGATCGCCTGCAACGCGTAGTACTTCTCCGGCGAGTTGACCACGCCGTCCTTGTACCGCTTCGCCTCGTCCGCACCCCACGCCGGACGCGAGAGGTAACGCACGCCGCGCACGCGCGTGGGCTCCGAGGGCACCTCGACGGTGCGCCGGGGGCCGTCGGTGGTGTCGATCGCGAGCGAGCGCACGTCCGTGGTGCCGTCCGCGGCTTTGAGGTCGTACGACGTGACAGGCGCCGTCGCGACCAGGGCCGTCCCGCCCTCCTCGACGGTCGCGCAGCCGCCGCTCAGCGTCTTCCAGTCGCCGTCGGGGAGGCGCAGGGAGGCCGCGGGGCCGTTCCAGCGGACGCCGACATAGGAGGCGGCGAAGGCGGTGGTGGCCGTGCCGGTGCCGGTGGTGGCGTCGGAGCGGGTCGCCGGGAACTTCTCGGGGGTGGTGCCGGTGTCGGTCGTACCGGAGTCGGAGCCGCTGTCGGTCGCCGCGAAGACCACCGGGGTCAGGGCGGCCCCGGCGGCGACGGCTCCGGCGGCCCCGATCACACCACGGCGTGACAGGGACCGCTTGCGGCGGTGGGCGGGGGTGGGGGGTTGTTCGGACACGGACGTGCCTTGCCTTCCAGGGGGGCCACTTGAAGTATCAAGTGACCCTAGAGGCC
>JABFXD010000576.1 GCA_013361925.1 Streptomyces sp.
GTGAGGGCGAAGGCGAGGGCCGCGTCGAGGGAGCCGAGGCCGCCGGGCGTGGGCAGCAGGGCGGCGGCGCTGCTGGCGGCGACGTACAGGAGAGCCACCCGGGCCGGGGGCAGGGAGAGCGCGACGGCCTGGGCGACGGCAATCAGGACGAGGGCGTGCAGGGCGGCGAAGGCCAACTGGCCGCCCCAGAGAGCCGCCGCCCGGGGCGGGTTGGCGTGCACGGCCCTGATGTCCGCGAGGACGACGGCGAGGGCACGCCGGCACCGGGGTACGGCCAGGAGGACGGCGACGCCCGTGACGGCGGCGCACCCGACGGCCAGGACGACGAGGTTCGGCCGCGGTACCCGCAGGACGCCGGGGCAGGCCACCGCGAGGGCGACGATCAGCACGGCCCGGACCGCCGCGGCGGCGGTGCCCTTGACCGCGAGGGCGCTCGCGGCACGCCCCGCGGGCAGTCCGCAGCGCATGAGGAAGCGCAGGTTCACCGCGCCGGCCCCGAGCCCGGCGGGCAGCAGGTGGTTGGCGGCACCGGCGGCGAACTGGGCTGCCACCAGCCGCCCTTGGGGCAACCGCGGTACGACCGCGCCCTGTTGGGCCAGCGCGGCGCACGCCCAGGTCATGGCGGCCGCCGCGCCGCCGACCAGCAGCCACCCCTGGTCGGCGACGGTGAGCCCCACGGCCCCGCGCTCCAGCACCGGCCAGTGCCGCCGGGCCAGACAGCCCGCGCCCACCAGCACGGCGAGGGTCACCGCGGTGTGCCAGTAGACGCGTCTTCGCGAGGGGCTCAGGGCCACCGGTTCGGACGTCATTCGCCACGACCCGAGCCGAGGGCGACCGGTTCGGACGTCATCGCACGCCGCCCGCCGGACCCGGCGGCGCCAGCCGTACCAGCACCCCACCCGCCCGGTACGGCGCCCAGTCCCGCGCGTACCGGGCCGTGCCGCCCTCCGGCGGGGTGAGGTAGGCGACCGGGACGCGGCGGGCCGTGTCGCGGATCTCGGCCGCGGTGGAGTTGGCGTTGTGGCCGCCGGTCGCCGCCGAGGAGCAGCCGGTGTAGTAGGCGACCGGGATGGCCTCGTGGCCGGTGAGCAGACAGGGCGGGCGGACGCCGAGGCGGTGCAGTTCGGCGGCGGTCCGCTCCCAGCCCTGCCGGGCGGCCGTGGCGTTGGAGACCGTGCGGTCCAGGACGTTCAGCTGGACGGCGAGATGCGCGGCGAGGCCGAGCGCGAGCAGGCTCGCGGCCACGGGCCGCCAGGTGCCGTTCGGGCGTGTGGCCAGGTGGAGCAGCGCGTCGGCGACCGGGAGGGCGAGCAGCGCGTAGGCGGGCAGCAGGAAGCGCGGTGCGGCGTATCCGATCATGAACAGGTAGGGGACGGCGGCCGTGACGGCGCAGGCGAGCGGTACCAGCGTGCGCTCGGCACGGCCGGCGCGGACGGCGACGACGACACCGACCGCGGCGAGCACCGGAAGGACGTACCACCATGCGGTGATCAGCGGGTTCGGCATCGATCCGGTGCACGGCCGGCACAGCGCACGCCCCACCAGACTGCGCAGCTGGTCGTCGACGGCCATGTTCCAGCCGAGCCCGCCCTGGATGCGCGAGGCCTCGTGGAGCCGCTCGCCCAGGCCGCCGAACGCGACGTACGCCTCGACGACCCACTCCACGGCGCCGAGCGCGAGCCCCGCGAGGAGCGCGGTCAGCAGTCGCCACCGCCGGGCGGCCACCATGAGCACGAGCAGCGGCACGGTCACCCAGACCGCGTCGGTGGGCCGCATCCACGCCATGAGGGCGGCGCCTGCCAGCAGTCCCCAGACGTGGCCCTTGAGGTAGCCGGCCACGGCGATCAGGGCGCCGATGGCGACCCAGTAGTTGGGCATGGCCTGCGGGCCGTAGAAGAGGGTCACCCACAGGGAGGCGAACAGCGCCCCCGCGCCGGCCAGGACGCGCACCCGGAACAGCCCGCGCCACACGCGCAGGGCGAGGTAGAGGCCGAGGCCCGAGAGCACGGCGAGGTAGACGCGCAGCAGCTCCGTGGACGTCGACCAGGACGCGACGGGCGCCACCAGCAGGGAGACCCCGCGGGCACGCGGTGCGCTGAAGAAGGCGGGCGGAGCGCCGGAGCCGACCTGGCTGACGTACACCGCCTCGTCCCAGCCGAGGCCCATCCCCGGCCGTACGAGCAGCAGCTGCGCGAGTACGAAGACTCCCGCGACGGCGGCGAGAAGTGCGTCCCCCCGCCAGTGCCGGGACATGACGGGCACGATCGCCCTGTCACTCCGTCGTGCTTCGGCGAGCAGGGCATTCATGCCGTGCGCCATCGTCCACCCCTTACCCCGTTACTGCCATGGAGGTGCTCAGCCCTGGTCAGGGGCCGCGAAAACCACGAAACAGGGACAAATTAACCCGCAGCTGTGCCGTGCGCAGCGCGATGTTCGCCCAGTTGTATGACGATCGGTCATATCGGCTGGTTCCGGATGGGGCGGGTCAGTCGTGAGGGAACGAGTGATGCTCGTGCGCCACGAGCCAACGGCCGTCCTCCTTGCGCAGACCGAACGTCAGCCGTAGCCGCAGGTCGGGGTGTTCGGCGAGCTCCTCGGGGCTCGCGCAGCGCAGCAGCGCGTGGGCGTAGGCGACGTCGGAGCCCGCGGTGACGTCGAGGGACTCGATGTCGAAGCAGGCGCCCTGTGCCTGCCAGGCGAAGAACGGCGGCCAGGCGGCGCTGTAGGCGGCGAGCCCGTGGATGCCGTGGTGGGGCGGCGGTACGTCGTACATGACGATGTCCTCGGCATGGTCGGCGACGACGCCGTCGAGGTCGCCGCGGTGGACGGCGTCGGCCCACTTCGTGATCAGAGCCCGGATCTGAGCGTCGTCGTCGGGCACGGTGGCGGCTCCTTCCCGCATCCCCCTCCCCGCGTTCTCTGTCGTCAGGTGGCCGGGTGGCACACTCTCCAGTGTGCCGCTGACATTCGACGACCTGCTTCTTCGCGCCCGTTCCCTGGTCCGGGGCGGGCGGCGCGCGCTTCTCGGTGTCGCGGGCAGTCCCGGCGCGGGCAAGACGACGCTCGCCGAGACGCTGGTGCGGGAGCTGAACGCGGGCGGGGAGTCGTGGGTGGCGCATGTCCCGATGGACGGCTTCCATCTCGCCGACGTCGAACTGGACCGCCTGGGCCTGCGGGACCGCAAGGGCGCGCCGCCCACCTTCGACGCGGCGGGCTACGCGGCGCTGCTGCGCAGGTTGCGCGGCGAGGAGGACGGTGACGACGTCGTGTACGCGCCCGGCTTCGAGCGGGTGCTGGAGCAGCCGATCGCGGGGGCGGTCCCGGTGCCGCCGTCGGCCCGGCTGGTGGTGACCGAGGGGAACTACCTGCTTCTGGGCACCGGTGCCTGGACGCGGGTGCGGGAGCAGCTGGACGAGGTGTGGTTCTGCGAGCTGGCCGAGGCGGAGCGGATCCGGCGCCTGGTGGCCCGGCACGAGGAGTTCGGCAAGGGGCACGAGGAGGCCGTGGCCTGGGTGATGCGCACGGATCAGCGCAACGCCGAACTGGTCGCGGCGACCCGGGACCGGGCCGATCTGATCGTGCCGGTCGCCGCGCTCGACGCCCCGGGGCGGCAGGCGGCGTCGTAGGCGCGCGGACGGGCCGGTGCCGCGTCAGGCCTCGTCGTAGGTCCGCCTGGCCTTCTCGACCTCGCCGAGGTGATCGGCCGACCAGTCGGCGAGATGGGCGAAGAGCGGGGCGAGGCTACGGCCGAGTTCGCTGATCTCGTACTCGACGCGCGGCGGCACCTCGGGGTGGTACGTCCGTACGACCAGGCCGTCCCGCTCCAGCTGGCGCAGCCGCTGGGTCAGCACCTTCGGCGTGATCCTCGCGATGCGCCGCTCCAGTTCCACGAACCGCTGCCGGCCGTGCGCGTGCAGGCTCCACAGGATCGGGGTGGTCCAGCGGCTGAACACGATGTCCACCACCGGGGCTATGGGGCAGGCGAGTTCGGGTTCGGTGGTGGTGTCCGTGACCTGCATCCGCGTCCCTCCGGGGTAGTCACTTTCCTCTAGGTACCTACTATATCCACGGTGTTAGCGTCCCTTCATCGGCAACAAGGCCGGTTTCACAAGGGAGTTGCTCATGATCGTGGTGACGGGGGCGACGGGGAACGTCGGCCGGGAGCTCGTCCGCACGCTGGCCGCGTCCGGGGCCCGGGTGACGGCGACGTCCCGACGGATCGCCGAGGGTGATGTCCCGGACGGCGTTCTGCCGCGGCGGGCGGAGTTGACGGATCCCGACAGCCTCAAGCCCGTGTTCGACGGCGCGGCGGCACTGTTCCTGCACGACGGCGGTCCGGTCGCGCATCTGCTCGATGTCCCGCGGCTGCTGGAGGTGGCTGCGGCGGGCGGAGTGCGGCGGGTCGTGCTGCTGTCCTCGCTGGGTGTGGTGACCAGGCCGGAGTCGGCCTCGCACGGTGGCACGGGACGCGCCATCGAGGAGGCCGTACGGCGCTCGGGGCTGGAATGGACGCTGTTGCGACCGGGCGGCTTCCACTCCAACGCGTTCCAGTGGGTGGAGTCGCTGCGTGAACAGCGCACCGTGGCCGCGCCGTTCGGGGACGTCGGTCTGCCCACGGTCGACCCGGCCGACATCGCGGCGGTGGCCGCGGTGGCCCTGCGTGAGGACGGACACGCCGGTCAGGCCTACGAGTTGACGGGCCCCACCGTGGTGACGCCCCGTCAGCAGGCCGTGGCCCTCGGGGAGGCGGTGGGTGAGCCGGTGCGGTTCGTCGAGCTGGGCCGGGACGAGGCGCGGGCGCGGCTGCTGCGGTTCATGTCCGAGCCGGTGGCCGACACCACCCTCGCCGTCCTCGGGACCCCCACCCCGGCCGAGCAGCGGGTCAGCCCCGACGTCGAGCGGGTCACCGGCCGGGCGCCGGGCACGTTCGCACAGTGGGCGCGCCGGAACGCCGCCGCGTTCCGGTGAGCCTCACGCGTGCAGCGTCAACTCCGGCTCGCCGTGGGCGTCTCCGGCCGGATCGCCGATGACGGCGGTGAAGGCCTCGGTGCGGACGGTCAGGCCTTCGGTGCCGTGCTCGAACGCGGGCGTGAACGCGCCGCCGGGTCCGTAGCGCACGGCGAAGACGTGCAGGTCCTCGGGCGCGTCCGGCACCGGCTCGGCCTCCAGGGCCGTGGACGACACCAGGTGCAGCCAGCCCTCGTCGGGGTTGCCGTAGCCGCGGGGGTCGGCGGCGAGCGCGAACGCCGCCTGCTCCTGGGTCTGTTCCGAGCGGGCGTCGAAGTGCTCGACGCCCTGCGACTCGGGGTGTGTCAACCGCAGTTCAGCGGCGGCGACGACCTCGGCGGGGTCGGCGGTACGGCGAACGCGGTCGCCCTCGTCCGTGGCGTACGGCATCCCGGCGAGCAGATAGGGAGCCCCGGGGAGCCGCTCCACCGCGACGGTCATCCACAGGGTCGTGCCGTCGGTGACGTACAGGGACCGCACATGTCGCAGGACGTGGTCGCGGCCGACGGCCGGCTTGGTGACCAGCTTGGCCGTGAGGCCGTCGGTGCGCAGATCACGGACGCGGACCTCACCCATGGGGCGGCACAGCAGGAAGCCGTCGACCACCGGGCCGAAGCCGTGCTGGCGGTTCACGGCCGCGGGCAGATAGTAGGTGCCGGCGGCCTCGACCACCGCCGGGGTCATCCGGCCGTCGAAGGCCACCGAGACGGTCCCGGCGCGCAGTTGGTGGCGGGCGGGCGTCGGTGACGCCTCGCGGTGCCAGCGCGTCGTGTCCTGGATCTGCCACACCAGCATCCACGCGAAGTGGCCGTCGACGCCGCCGTCCTCCTTGACCGCGTGCCGCGCCCAGCGGCTGTCGGCCCGGTAGCGGCCGAGGTCGGCGCCGATGCGGGCGCCGAAGTACCTGAGGCCCAGGACCGATTCGAAGGCGGAGTGCTGCTCGCTGTAGCGCGGGCCGCCGTTGTCGAAGCCGCCGTTCGTCAGCCGGGCGTCGAGGTAGCGGGCCAGCGCCTCGCCGTCCTCGGCGAAGATGTCCGCGCCGCTGACCCGGTGGGCCTGGGCGAGGAAGGACAGGGAGATCGGGCCGTAGTTGTTGTCGTAGGCACCGCCGTGCTCGGGCGGCAGGAGCGCGCCGCGGTCGGCGACGCGGTGGGCGCGGATCTTCTCGACGTACAGCTCGATGGCGCGGGCGCGGACCGACTCCCCTTCTTCCGGCGGGAGATGGCCGGCGAGCATCAGGCCGCCGACTACGCAGCCGATCGCCTGGTTGCCCGCTTCCTGCGGGTTGAAGAAGGTCGCCTCGGTGAGCCAGCGCCAGTATCCGTGGGCCACGTCGAGGAGTTCGGCGCGCTGCGCGTCCTCGACCAGACCGTCGGCCGCGTCGAGGACGTTCACCGCCTGGAGCAGCGCCCACACCGTGCTCGGCCAGTCGCCGATGGGGTGCGCACCGGCCGCGAGGGTGTAACGGGCGTACGGCAGACCGGAGTTGCGCACCTTCAGGTTCGGGTAGCCGGGGTTGTCGTCGGTGTACACCCGCTCGCGCAGATGGAAGGCGAGGCTGCGGCGGACCGCCTCGGGCAGCCGGTCGTCCTTGGTGCGCTGCCAGGCGAAGGCGAGCAGGGAGGTGATGCCGAGCGAGGTGTCGCCGATGTCGTCGACGCAGTCGGGGTGTTCGAGGTTGCCCTCGGGGGTGAGGCGCGCGAGGGCCTGCTCGGTCACGTCGCTGAGGACGGCGTCGTACGCCTCGGGGGTGTCCGGCAGGTCGTGCAGCGGGCCGAGCTGGCGAGGGAGGTACACGGAAATCAGTCCTTCGTGCCGGAGACGGCCTTGGCGCGCAGTGTGAGGGTCAGTGTCTGCGGTCCGTGTCCACCGAGGTAGACGCGGTTCCCGGTCGTCGCGTCGGTGCCGCCGACCACGGTGTGGTCCTGCCCCGGGTCGTAGCGCAGTACGTCGCCGCGGTCCGGTCCGACGAGGGGTTCGCCCGACTCGACGACGGCCTCGACCCGGATCTCGTCGTCGCCGACGCGGTACGTCAACGGCTCGGTCGTCAGGCACCAGCGTCCGTCGCCGAGCGGTTCGGCGCCCTGCGGCTCGCCGCCCGGCCGGAAGGTCAGTTCGAGGGCCCAGGGCACCGACGGGCCGCTGATGTCGATCCGCAGGTCGGCCCCGTCCTCCCGCAGGTCGACCTCGACCCGGGTCGTGTGGGAGACCTCGTCCTGAGGGCGGTCGGGGAAGGCCATCGCGGCGGAGAAGCGGCCCTCGTCCACCAGGCGGTAGGCGCCGTCGTCGCGCCTCTGCTCCTTCGGGAGCGGCTGGTAGTAGGCGGTGGTGAGGGTCTGGGTGAGCCGGTACCGGTGGTCGGCGAGCCGTTCCATGTCGGCGGCGCGGAACGGGCCCAGGTCGAAGAACACGCGCGAGAGGCGGACCGCGTCGAGGACGGCGGCACCGGCGAACAGGCGCAGGAAGGTGGGGTTGCAGGCGAGGCCCGAGCGGATGCGCCGGTGCTCGGGCACGTCGGAGCCGCCGTACACCACGGTGTGCGCGGTG
>JABFXD010000349.1 GCA_013361925.1 Streptomyces sp.
GACTGCAAGGTCGATCTCGGGCCGAAGAGCGCGGTGTTGACGATCACTCAGGCCGCGGAGGACGACGACTACTGGTCGTCCGCCGACTGCCCGAAGACCGCGGGGAGCCTGGTGTTCCGGGCGCCGGCCGGCAGCAGCATCACGTACACCGTGAAGTGGGACCGCAAGCCGAGCGCGCCGCAGTGCGCGACGCCGCCGGCGGGGGTGGCGGGGGCAGGGACGTATCTGGTGGAGCTGGCCGCGCCCGGGTTCGCGAAGGTGCAGACGTCGTTCGTGCTGGAGAGCGACTGACGGGCGGGCGCGGTCGGTTGTTACACGTACCGTTCCAGGATCGAGCTCTCCGCCAACCGCGACAGGCCCTCGCGTACGCTCCTCGCCCTCGCCTCGCCGACCCCGTCGACCGTCTGCAAGTCGTCCACGCTTGCCGCGAGGAGCTTCTGCAGGCCGCCGAAGTGCTCCACCAGGCGGTCGATGATCGCGCCCGGGAGACGGGGGACCTTGGCCAGGAGGCGGAAGCCCCTGGGGGACACCGCCGAGTCCAACGCCTCCGGTGAACCCGTGTAGCCCAACGCCCTTGCCACCGTCTGGAGTTCGAGCAGCTCCGCGTGGGTGAGGGCGTCGAGTTCGTACAGGGCCTCTTCCACCGTGCGGGAGCGCTTGGCGGTGGGCTCGGGGACGTAGTCCCGGACGACCAGCTCACGTTCCGGCTCGACGCCCGCGATCAGCTCGTCGAGCTGGAGGGCCAGGAGGCGGCCGTCGGTGCCGAGTTCGACGACGTACTCGGCGATCTCCGTGGCGATCCGGCGGACCATCTCCAGGCGCTGGGCCACCGCCGAGACGTCCCTGACCGTGACCAGGTCCTCGATCTCCAGCGCCGACAGCGTGCCCGCGACCTCGTCCAGGCGGAGCTTGTAGCGCTCCAGGGTCGCCAGGGCCTGGTTCGCGCGGGACAGGATCGCCGCGGAGTCCTCCAGGACGCGGCGCTGGCCGTCGACGTAGAGGGCGATCAGACGCATCGACTGGGAGACCGAGACGACCGGGAAGCCGACCTGCTTGGAGACACGGTCCGCCGTGCGGTGGCGGGTGCCCGTCTCCTCCGTCGGGATCGTCGGGTCCGGGACCAGCTGGACGCCGGCCCGCAGGATCTTCGAGCCGTCCGTGGAGAGCACGATGCCGCCGTCCAGCTTGCACAGCTCACGCAGGCGCGTGGCCGTGAACTCGACGTCCAGGACGAAACCGCCCGTGCACATCGGCTCCACCGTCTTGTCGAATCCGAGCACGATGAGCCCGCCCGTGTTGCCGCGGAGAATCCGCTCCAGGCCGTCGCGCAGGGCCGTGCCGGGTGCCACGGCGCTCAGTGAGGCGCGCATCAGGCCATCGGCACCGGAGCTCCCGCCGGACTTTCCGGGAGCTGCTGCCCGGTCGTTGGCTGCCACTGCACTCCTCCGGTCGCAGGTTCTTCTGGTGCCCCCGCTTCGCACATTCGGTTCGTACGGACGGGCGAGACCAGGGCAAAGTCTACCGGCGCTCCTCCGCGTCCTGTGGGGCCTCTCGCCGACGCGAGCGCGGAAGGACTCTCAGGGCGTCTCCTATGTCGGCGACTTCCAGGACCTTCATGCCGGGAGGGATCTTGCCGGGGTCGCCCGGCACGAGTGCGTGGGTGAAGCCCAGACGGTGCGCCTCGGCCAGGCGGCGCTGGACGCCCGTGACCCGTCTGACCTCGCCCGCGAGGCCCACTTCGCCGATCGCGACGAGGTTCTTGGGCAGCGGGGTGTCGCTCGCCGCGGAGGCCAGCGCGAGGGCGATGGCCAGGTCCGCGGCGGGCTCCGAGAGCTTCACCCCGCCGACCGTCGCGGAGTAGATGTCCCGCTTGCCGAGGGCGCTGATCCGGCCCCGCTGCTCCAGGACGGCCAGCATCATCGAGACCCGGGAGGTCTCCAGACCGGAGGTGGTGCGCCTGGGGGAGGGGATCTGCGAGTCGACCGTCAGCGCCTGGACCTCGGCCACCAGCGGACGGCGGCCTTCCAGGGTGACCGTCAGACAGGTGCCGGGGACCGGTTCGTCACGACGGGTCAGGAAAAGTCCGCTTGGGTCGGCAAGGCCGGTAATGCCCTCGTCGTGCAGTTCGAAGCAGCCGACCTCGTCCGTCGCGCCGTACCGGTTCTTGACGCCCCGGACCAGGCGCAGACGCGCGTGCCGGTCGCCCTCGAAGGAGAGCACCACGTCCACCAGGTGCTCCAGCAGGCGCGGGCCCGCGATCGCGCCGTCCTTCGTGACATGGCCCACCAGGAGGGTGGACATGCCGCGGTCCTTGGAGGCCCGGATGAGCGCGCCCGCCACCTCGCGCACCTGGGCCATGCCGCCGGGGGCGCCGTCGATCTCCGGTGAGGCCACCGTCTGTACGGAGTCCAGGATGAGCAGGGACGGCTTCACCGCGTCCAAGTGGCCGAGGACGGCGGCCAGGTCGGTCTCCGCGGCGAGGTACAGATGGTCGTCGATGGCCTTGATGCGGTCGGCGCGCAGGCGGACCTGGCTGGCCGACTCCTCGCCGGTGACGTACAAGGTGCGGTGCTCGTCGCTCGCCGACTTGGCCGCCACGTCGAGGAGGAGCGTGGACTTGCCGACTCCGGGCTCGCCCGCCAGCAGCACGACCGCGCCGGGGACCAGGCCGCCGCCGAGCACCCGGTCCAGCTCGGGCACGCCGGTGGAGCGGGCGGTGGCCTGACGGCCGTCGACCTGGCCGATGGGCAGGGCGGAGGTGGTGACGCGGCCGGGTGCCGTCGTACGCACCGCGGGCGCGCCGTACTCCTCGACCGTGCCCCATGCCTGGCATTCGGGGCAGCGGCCGAGCCACTTCGCCGTCTGCCAGCCGCACTCCGTGCAGCGGAAGGCGGGGCGGTCCTTGGCGGTCTTCGTACGGGCAGCCATGACGAAACCGTAGCCGCCCGCACTGACAACGTCCGCCAGGGCTCAGTTTCCGCGCCCCCTCACCCCCGCGAAGAGGCGCCTCACCTCCGCACCTGCGTGCAGTCGACCTCCACGTCGGCGCCGTACGGCTCGATCGTGGTCTTCGTGCCGGTGGTGGTGCCGGACAGGCACAGCGAGCCGCCCATCACCCGCAGGTCGAGCGTGAACGCGACGCCGTCACGCGCGCGTTGCGGGCCGTCGATGCGCTCGTCGAGGTAGCCGAGCCCGCGCAGGACCGCGGCGACGTCGCCCGGCGCCGGGTCGGCGGGTCCGGCGGCGAGAGCCTTCGAGATGCGACGGACGTGCTGGTCGGCGTCGCACTTCTCGACGGAACTCAGCTCGATCTCCTGGAAGGCCTCCTCGGGGTCGCGCGGCTCACTCGTGGGCGGCGGCTCGTCGGGGAGGGGCAGTTCGTCGGGAAGGGGCGCATCGGAAGGGATCTCTTCCATGGCTTCCGACTCCTCCGGGGGCACCGCGGTCGGAAGCTCCGGCAGGCACGGCTCGGCGACCGTGTTGAGGAGCACCATGAACGCGAGGAACTCGGAGTCGCCGGACTCGTCGTCGGCCGGGTCGGGCCGGGTGGTGGGAGAGGCGGAGGAGGCGGAGGAACCCGCCCGGACATGGTCCACGTCGGCCTTCGCCCGCGCGTCGCCCACCCGTTCGTTTCCGCATCCCGCGAGCGTGAGCCCGCACAGCGCGGTCAGTGCCGCCAGCGGCATCAGGGGAATTCGTCTCATGCCCGAAGTCTGTGAGCGCGCGGTGAACCGGACATGAGTACGGCTACTCAGGAAATGGCGTACGTCACACTCAGATCGCCGGAACAGAGGGTTCCTGTCCCCTTATGAGGGATCGTTTCACCCGTACGGAGTAAAAGTCCTCAAGGTGCGGGAAGGGGCCAACTGCCGCGTCCTACGGTCCACGGGTGATGAGCAGCAGTCCGCAGACCTCGACCCGCACCACCGGCGCACATCGGGCGCAACGGGAGGCGCGCGACCGCGGTGCCGCGCGCACGCTCGCGCAGCGCACGCCCGCGCGCTACGAGCCGTACCTGGACGGCCTGTTCACCTACTGCCTGTCCGTCCTGTGCGACCACGACGCCGCCACCGCCGCCCTGGGCGACGTCCTGGCCCTCGCCGAGAAGCGCCGCGGCCCGGACGCGGCCGGCGACCGCCGGGCCTGGCTGTACGCGCTGGCCCGCTGGGCCTGTCTGCGCAAGCTGGCCGAGGCCAAGCAGAAACGTCAGGCCACCCACGCGGCGGGCCGCCACACCCCGCACCGGGACCCGGCAGGCCCGCCCGTCTCCGAGCAGGCCCAGGAGGAGCGCCGGCGCGAACTCGCCCTGCTCGCCTGGCCGGAGGCGGCCGGCACCACCCCGGAGCAGCGCGAGGCCCTCGAACTCGCCGTGCGCCACCACCTCGCCGCCCACGAGGTGGCCGCCGTCCTCGGCATGGACCTGACCGCCGCCCGCGAACTGCTCGCCGCAGCCGCCTGCGAGGTCGAGCGCACCCGCGCGGCCCTCGCCGTCGTGGAGACCGGCACCTGCCCGGGCGTCGCCCGCCTCACCGGCGACCACCAGCTGGTGCTCAGCACGGCCGTGCGCCGCGAACTCGTCCGGCATGTCGACGACTGCCCGCGCTGCCGCCGTACCGCCGAGCGCGCGGTCAGCTGCCGTTGGCCCGGCGCGAGCGTCACCCCCTCGGAGCTGCCCGTCCTGGAGGCGCCCCGCGCGACCCTGCACGTCGCCATGGCGCACCTCCCGCGCGCGCGGGGCGCCGCCGTGCCGCGCTTCGACCGGCGTGGCTTTCCGATGGACCCGAAGGACCGCGCGGCCCGCCGTGACCGCCTCCGCGCGCGTGCCGTGACCACGACCGTCGTCGCCACCGTGGTGGCCGCCCCGGTGCTGGCGCTGTGGGCCGCCTACCGGGGCACGCCCACCGCCGAGGGCACCGAGGGGCGCTCGGCCTCCGCCAGTGAGGCGAGCGGCCCGGGCGGCCTGGACGGCGAGGCGGTCGGCGACGGCTACGAGAACGCGGCCAACGCCAGCATCCGGCCCGGCGACCGCTTCACCAAGGGCACCAAGCCCGATGTGTCCGTGGAGGTCATCAGCGTCACCGGCGCGGGCAAGAAGGGCGCCGGTCACCTGGAGGTGGCGGCCGGCCACAGCGGCGACACCACGCTGATCACCCTCACCGCCACCGGCGACACCCCGGTCCGCTGGTCCGCGACCACCGGCGCCTCCTGGCTCTACCTCAGCCAGTCCTCGGGAACCCTCGCCCCCGGCGAAGCGTTGACGATCAAGGTGTACGTGGACCATCTGCGCGAGCCGTCGGGCTACTGGAGCGCGCGGGTGGCCGTGTCACCGGCCGGAGCCGTCGTCTCCATCGAGGGCTACGGCACCGCGCCCACCCCGACCGACCCCGGCACCCCCGCCGACCCGCCGCCCTCGTCCTCCGACCCCGACCCGACGCCCACGACCTCGGCACCCACGGACCCGAGCCCGAGCGACCCGCCGCCCTCGTCGTCCGACCCGGACCCGACCCCTACGGACACGGCACCTTCGGACCCGGCGAGCTCGACCCCGCCGCCCAGCGGCAGCGGCGACCCGAGCCCGTCGACGTCGTAGACCGGTCGCCGAATGGAGCGGTCAGCCCACGGGGCGAGTGGGAGGCGCCCGCAGCCCCGCGCGATACGCCCCTCAGCCCACCGGATCCGCGGGATGCGGCGCCAGCAGGGGCAGCTGCGAGGCCAGCCGCTCCTCGCACAGCTCGACCAGGCGGTCGTAGCCGGCCTTGCCCATCATCTCGGTCAGCTCCGGGCCGTAGGACACGTACACCGGGTCGCCCGCGCCGTGCGCCGAGGTCGCCGACGTGCACCACCAGTGCAGGTCATGGCCGCCCGGACCCCAGCCGCGCCGGTCGTACTCACCGATCGACACCTGGAGCACCCGGGTGTCGTCGGGCCGGTCGATCCACTCGTACGTCCGCCGCACCGGAAGCTGCCAGCAGACGTCCGGCTTGGTCTCCAGCGGCTCGCGGCCCTCCTTTATGGCCAGGATGTGCAGCGAGCAGCCCGCGCCGCCGGCGAAGCCGGGACGGTTCTGGAAGATGCACGAGCCCTGGTAGGGGCGGGTCTGCCGGTCGCCGTCCTCGTCCTCCGAGATCCAGCCGTGCTCGGTGCCCTCGTCGTGGAACTGCCAGATCTCGGGCGTGAGCCTGGCCACATGACCGGCCACCCGCTTCTCGTCGTCCTCGTCGGAGAAGTGCGCCCCGAGCGTGCAGCACCCGTCGTCCGCGCGGCCCGCCTGGATGCCCTGGCAGCCGCTGCCGAAGATGCAGTTCCAGCGAGAGGTCAGCCATGTCAGATCGCACCGGAAGACCTGCTCGTCGTCCGCCGGATCAGGGAATTCCACCCACGCGCGCGCGAAGTCGAGCCCCTTCTCGTCCGCGGCCCGGGCCTTCTTCGACATCTTCGGCGACTTCACCTCGGTCATCAGCTGCGTCTTCTGGGAGTCCGCCGATGACTGCACCGACGCCTGCCCCGACGACTTCACCTGCGACTTCGCCCGCGAAGAAGCATCGGAGGCCGTGGCGGCCTGCTCATTCTTCGCCTTTTTGGTCTTTGGCACGCGTCCAGGGTAAGTCGCCCAGGACGGCTCCGGGGACGGCGTCCGTCCCGGCTGGCAGTAGCGTTCCGTACATGAGACTCGGTGTCCTCGACGTGGGATCGAACACGGTGCATCTGCTGGTGGTGGATGCACACCCTGGCGCACGCCCGCTGCCCGCGCACTCGCACAAGGTGGAGCTGCGCCTGGCCCAACTCCTCGACGAGGCCGGGGCCGTGAGCCCCGAAGGGGTCGACCGACTGATCGCCGTCGTCAAGGAGGCCCTCCAGGCCGCCGAGGACAAGGGCGTCGAGGACCTCCTGCCGTTCGCCACCTCCGCCGTGCGCGAGGCCAGCAACGCCGACGACGTCCTCGCGCGCGTGCAGGCCGAGACCGGCGTCGAGCTCCAGGTCCTCACCGGCGCCGAGGAAGCCCGTCTCACCTTCCTCGCCGCCCGCCGCTGGTTCGGCTGGTCGGCCGGGAAGCTGCTCGTCCTCGACATCGGCGGCGGCAGCCTGGAGATCGCGTACGGCATCGACGAGGAGCCCGACGCCGCGGTCTCGCTGCCGCTCGGCGCCGGCCGCCTCACCGCGGGCTGGCTCCCGGGCGACCCGCCGGACCCGGAGGCGATAAGGGCCCTGCGGCGTCATGTCCGCGCCCAGATCGCCCGCACGGTCGGCGAGTTCAGCCGCTTCGGCGCCCCCGACCACGTCGTCGCCACCTCCAAGACCTTCAAGCAGCTGGCCCGCCTCGCCGGCGCCGCCCGCTCCGCCGAGGGCCTCTACGTCCAGCGCGAGCTGAAGCGTGAGTCCCTGGAGGCGTGGGTACCCCAGCTGGCAGGCATGACGGAGGCGCAGCGCAGCGAACTCCCGGGAGTCTCGGAGGGCCGAGCCGGACAGCTCCTCGCGGGCGCCCTGGTGGCGGAGGGCGCGATGGACCTGTTCGGCGTGGAGAAGCTGGAGATCTGTCCCTGGGCGCTG
>JABFXD010001064.1 GCA_013361925.1 Streptomyces sp.
GCTCGGGTCGAGGCCGTACGCCAGCGCGTAGCCGTCCAGCAGGGCGGCCAGCCGCGGGTCGCGCAGCTCCCAGGCGCCGATCTCGGCGAGCAGACCCGCGCGGCGGGTGCGCAGCAGCTTCTTGTGGGGGACCGACGGGTAGGGCTCGCGGTCGGCCAGCACCGACCAGTTGGGCCACAGCGGCTCCTCCAGGAGCGGCCGGCGCGTACGGTCCCAGGCCTCGCGGGCCCGGACCAGGAAGTCGCCCCAGCGGTCGCCGGTCCCCGCGCCGAGCGCTTCGTCCAGCGCCGCCACCACGCCCGCGCGGGACGCGTTCGGCAGCGAGACCTCGGTGCCGTCCGCGAAGAGGTGCCGCGACGACGGGTCGACCTGGACCAGCTCGACGACCGACTCCAGCGGCTCCTTGCCGGTCTTGACGAACAGGTCGCGGTAGACGGCGGGGAGCGGCAGCAGTCCCGGGCCGGTGTCGAAGGCGAACCCGTCGCGCTCGAAGCGGCGCACCGCACCGCCGTACGTCTCCGTACGCTCGTACACCGCCACCCGGTGGCCCGCGACGGCCAGCCGGGCAGCGGCCGCCATCGCGCCCATCCCGGCGCCGATCACCGCAATCCGTGCCATGCCCGCGACTTTATCGGCCGCCACTGACAGCCCTGATGACAGGTGGGGTCACCAGCCCGGTGGCGACCCCGTCCGGCCCGCGAGCCGCTTCTCCTCCCGGCGTTGGGCCCTGCGCCGCAGGAAGCGCCGGATCCGGGAGATCAGGAAGATCAGTATCACCAGCCCGCCGAGCAGCAGCACGGCCGCGATGATCGCCGCCGCCTGCGGGTTGAAGATCGCGAAGGTGACGAGGCCGCCGACGCCGAGATCCTCGGCCAGGCTCACGATCACGTTGCTGAACGGCTCCGGCGAGGTGTTGACCGCCATCCTGGTCCCGGCCTTGACCGCGTGGCTGGCCAGCGCCGTCGAACCGCCGACCAGACCCGCGACCACGTCGTTGAGCGAGCCGCTCTGACCGGCCAGCACCGCGCCCACCCAGGCGCCCGCCGCCGGGCGGATCACCGTGTGCACGGAGTCCCACGCCGAGTCGACGTACGGGATCTTGTCCGCCACCGCCTCGCACAGGAACAGCACCCCCGCTGTGACGAGCACCTCAGGGCGCTGCAAGGTCTCGGGGACGTCGTCGCTCAGCCCGGTCGCGCCGAAGACGCCGAGCAGCAGCACGACGGCGTACGCGTTGATTCCGCTGGCCCAGCCGCTGGTGAAGACGAGAGGGAGTACCGACACGGAGGCGATCGTAACCAGTCGGCAAGGGGGCGTCCTGGGCCTGAGTGCGCAGGTCTGAGTATCCGTACCTAGGGGGCGAGATGAGTACGCGCGCGGATGGGTGCCGACCTGCGTGAACGAGAGAGTGGAGCCACGGAGAAGGGGAACGGCTCCGGCACCGGCGACACGGGGCGCCGGAGCGGAGCCGCCCCGGATCCGCTCCTTCCGCCGACGGAAGTCGGCGGGAGCGAGGCACGGGGGCCCGGGGGAACGACCGAACGGGGGTCCAACGGGGGCACGGGGGAAAAGGGAAAACGGGGGAGCACGAGAAGGCGCCGGTTCGAGGTGGCCCGCGGGGGACGCGGCCACAGCGGACCGGCGCTTTCGTGTGGTGGCGGCCCAGGTCAGCGGTGGCCGCTCACCCGGCCCTGCAACAGCCGCGACAGGGCCGAGTGGACGTCGTCCAGGGAGCGCTCCGGCTGGAACGCCTTCCAGTCCAGGGCGGCCACCAGCACCATGCCGACGAGGGCCGAGGCGGTCAGGGAGACGTCGATGGCCTCATGGAACTCGCCGTTGCCGATGCCCTCGCGCAGCACGTCCTCGACGACCGCCACCGCCTGCTGACGGACCACCAGGAGCGTGGACTGCCAGGCCCGGTTGGTGCGCCACAGCTCGGCCACGTAGAGCTGGGTGAAGGCCGGGTAGCGGTCGATGAAGACCAGACCGGCCCGGATCATCGCGTCCAGGGCGTCCGTCTTGCTGCCGCCCTCCCGGGCGGTCCGTTCCGCCGCCTCGCGGAGGGAGGCGGTGAGCAGGCCCACGCCGTGCCGCAGCAGCTCCTCGAAGAGGACGGACTTGCTCGCGAAGTTGTAGTAGACGGTGCCCTTCGCGACCCCGGCCCGCTCCGCGATCTCGTCGACTGTCGTGGCGGAGAAGCCCTGCTCGGCGATGAGGGTGACGGCCGCCTCGTAGAGCTTCTGCCGGGTGGCCTCGCGGCGCGTGCTGCCGCTGCTGCTTTCCATGGCCCCGATTCTCACAGCAACCGCGGGCCCGTCGGTCGTCGAGGTCACAGGCTCAGCTCCGGGTGCAGCCGGTCGAGCGTCCACACCTGGCGGCGGCGGGCCGACAGGGCGGTCAGCGCGAGCGCGCCCGCGGTGAAGGCGGCGAGCACCACGCACGCGTGCCACACCGGACCGAGACCGCCGCCCGTGATGAGCCGGCGCAGCGCCTCGACGACGTAGCTCATCGGCAGGAAGGGGTGGAGCGCGTTGAAGAAGCCCGGGCTGGTCTGCACGGGGTACGTGCCGCCCGCGGAGGTCAGCTGGAGCATCAGGAAGGCCAGGACGAGGATCCGTCCCGCCGCCCCGAAGCGGGCGTTGAGCCACTGCACGATCGCCGCGAAGCACGCCGTGACCAGGAACAGGAAGCCCACCGTCCCGGCCGCCCGCACCATCTGGAGGCCGATCGCCCAGTGCAGCACCGACATCAGGGCGACGGTCTGGAGCACTCCGACGGCCACCACGGGCAGCCAGCCGGCCAGCGCGATCCGCCACGCGGGGGCGCCCGCCGCGAGCGCGCGCCGGTTCATCGGCGCCATCAGCATGTACGCCACCATCGCGCCCACCCACAGGGACAGCGGGATGAAGTACGGGGCGAAGCCGGTGCCGTAGTTGGGCGCCTTGTGGAAGTCCTTGGAGACCAGTTGGACGGGGTCGGCCATGACGCCGGTGCGCTCGTCGCGGTCGGCCTTGTCGTAGTCGGGGATCTGTCCGGCGCCGTCGTGCAGTCCGTCGGAGAGCTTCCCGGAGCCGTCGACGAGCTTGTACATGCCGCCGTTGAGGTCCTCGGCGCCCGTCTTGAGCTTGCCGACCCCCTCGTCCAGGTCGCCGGCGCCGGTCTTGGCCGTGCCGAGCCCGGTGTGGAGGGTCTTGGCACCCGCGGCGACCTTGCCCGCGCCCTCGTTCAGCTTGTCGATCCTGGAGACGGCGTCGTCGAGGTCCTCGGAGAGGTTCGGCGCCCGGTCGGCGAGGGCCTGGGCCTGCTTCTGGAGGGTCGCCAGGTTCTTGTCGAGCTTCTTCAGATCGCCGTCCTGGTCGTCCACGAGGGTGTTCACGTCGTCCGCGATCGTCGCCACGTCCGCGGCGGCGTCCTTGGCCTTCTTCAGGTCGGCGCAGGCCCCGTCCGGCAGGACCGGGTTCTCGCAGCGCGCCTTGTAGACGTCGTCCAGGGTGTCGGAGGCCGTGTGGGCGCCCTTGGCGGCGACCGGAGCCGTCTTCACCAGGGTGTCGAGGTTGTCGCGGATCGCCCCCGCGGAGTCCGCGACGAGCTGGGCGGTGTCGCCGATCGTCTTCTCGTTGTCCTTGAGGAACGGGCCCACCTTCTCCGCGACCCCGTCGACCTTGTCGGCGAGGGTCTGGGTGCCCTCCGCGACCTTCTCCGAGCCGTCCTGGAGGTCGCCCGCGCCCTTGTCGAGCTTCTTGAGGCCCTTGGACAGCTTGCCGCTGCCGCTCTTGGCGTCCTTCAGCCCGTCGGCGAGGTCCTTGGAGCCCTTCTCGGCCTTGGCCGTGCCGGTCTCCAGCTTGTCGGCGCCCTTGGCGGCCTTGACCGTCGCGCCGTGGATGTCGGAGAAGGAGATGAAGATCTGGTCCAGGAAGGACCGCGAGGCCTTCGTGGACGCGGCCTGACGCACCTCGCTGAAGACCGTGCGCGAGATCTGCCCGACGATGTAGTTGTTCGCGTCGTTGGTCCTGACCTGGAGCGCGCCCGTCTCGGGGGAGTCACCCGCACTGGAGGCGATCCGCTCGCTGAAGTCGGCCGGCACGGTCAGCGACAGGTAGTACGTGCCGTCCTCGACGCCCACGCGCGCGTCGGCGGCGCTCACCTCGTGCCAGTCGAAGACGTCGCTGTCGAGCAGCCCCTTCGTGATGTCGGCGCCCGCGGTGACCTTCTTCCCGTCGGCGGTCGCCCCCTTGTCGGCGTTCACGAGCGCCACCGGGATGCGGTCGAGCCGGCCGTACGGGTCCCAGAACGACCACAGGTACAGGGCGCCGTACAGCAGCGGCAGCACCAGCAGTGCGACCAGGGCGGCGCGCGGCAGCTTGCCCCGGCCGAAGCGCCGGAGCTCAAGCGCGGCCAGTCGCGGCGAGCGCATCGGCCTTCTCCTTCCCCTCGGTGGACACCTTCACGACGTCGTCCGGGGCCTCGCTGCACACCGCCACGACGGTCGTCCCGGCCTCGGCGAGCGACCTCAACAGGGCCCAGACCTCGGCCCGTTCGGCGTCCGACAGCTTCAGATCGACGTCGTCGACGCCGAGCAGCCGCGGACGGCCGATGAGCGCGAGGGCGAGGGACAGCCGCAGCGCCTCCAGCCGCTCCAGATCGCGTACGGCGGTCCGGGAGCCCTTGGGCAGGGCCTCCCGGTCGAGACCGGCGGCGATCAGGGCGGTGTCGATCCGCAGTCGCGCCTCGTTCGTCCGCTCCGCGCGGGGCCGCAGCAGGGCGCGGAGGGAGTCCCCGAACCGGTGCTGGAGCAGGGCCCGCTCGCGCAGGTGCTCCCCGACGGTGAGGGCCGGGTCGAGGTCGGTGACACCGGCGACATGCGCGACGGCGCTCATCCGCCGTACCGCCCCGAGCTGTTTGGGCAGCCGCGCCCCGCCCACGGCCGCCGTCCCCTCGGTGGCCTTCATCCGCCCGGTGAGCGCGAGCAGCAGACATGTGCGGCCGGTCCCCGACGGGCCCTCGACCGCGACGAGCGAGCCGGGCTCGGCCTCGAAGCTGATCCCGCGGAAGGCCCACCCCCGCGGCCCCTTGAGCCCGAAACCCTCGGCTGTGACGGCGACTCCGCCCACAGCCCACCCCCTGAGTGTGAGTTTTTTGAACTGACTGGTCAGTGCAAAAACTAACCCGAACCTTCGATCGAAGCAAAAGCCCAGGTCAGAACGGATTGTCAGTGCCATACCTCACGATGGGCACATACGGCCACAACGCCGTCACGCAGACGACAGGAGGTTCGTCATGGCCACCTCTCACGCAGCAGCCGCCCGTCGGCGCCGCGCCACCGGCCCTGCCCCCTCACTGACCGGACCGGCGAGCGACGTACACCCCGTGCTGCGCCGGACCACGGCCCCGCCCGCCGCCCTCGACCTGCTCGCCCAGGCCCGCGCCGGACTCGACGAGGCCGCCGTCCTGGAAACACCGAACGAGCGCTACGCGACGGCACATCTCGCCGCCCTGCGCACCGCCGCCGCCGTGCTCGCGGCGCGCGGACGCCCGGAGCCGACCCCCCGACGCCGGGCCAAGATCCGGAGCGCCTGGGAAGTGCTCCCCGAGATAGCGCCCGAGCTCGCCGAGTGGAGCGCGCTCTTCGCCGCCGGGGCCCGCCGCCGCGCCCGGGCCGAGGCCGGCATCCAGGGCGCGGCCTCCCGCCGGGACGCCGACGACCTCATACGCGACGTGGCGATGTTCCTGCGCCTCGTCGAGCGGATGCTGGTCCTCCAGCCGGTCCTGCCCCAGCCCCGCCAGGACACGGACCACCCGGACCCCGACGACCAGCCAGGGAGCAGGGACATGCCGGACGCGGGGTGACTCCGTCGGTGAGCGGCACGGCCCGCCGAACACGGCTCGCGGCGCAGGACTCGGCCGGTGATGACTCGCTTCGCCGCCCATTAGGGTGGAGGCGCCTGAAACCCTCGCCTTCCGCACCCCGGGCGGGGAGGGTGCCCGTTCGCTCCGCCGTGCATGAGGCGGGGCCGCGCCGAGGAGTCAACTGCCGTGTCGGACCCGCTGCGACCCCGCGCCTCCCTCCGTACCGCCGTGGTCTGGGAAGTCCTCCAGGACGCCCTGGAACGGCGGGTCAAGGCCACGGGCCGGGAGTCCCTGGACGTCCTCGACACCGGAGGCGGCAGCGGCAACTTCGCCGTGCCCGTCGCCCGCCTCGGCCACCGCGTCACCGTCGTCGACCCCAGCCCCAACGCGCTCTTCGCCCTGGAGCGCCGCGCCGCCGAGGCCGGCGTCGCCGACCGCGTCCAGGGCGTCCAGGGCGACGCCCACGGCCTCTTCGACGTGGTCGAGCGCGGCGCCTACGACGCGGTGCTGTGCCACGGCGTCCTGGAGTACGTCGACGACCCGGCCGAGGGCGTTCGCAACGTGATCGCCGCGCTGCGCTCCGAAGGCGTCCTCAGCCTGCTCGCGGCCGGCCTGGGCGGCGCCGTGCTCGCCCGCGCCCTCGCCGGCCACTTCAAGGAGGCCAAGCAGGCCCTCGCCGACCCGAACGGCCGCTGGGGGGACGGCGACCCCGTGCCGAGGCGTTTCACCGCCGAACAGCTCACCGCGCTCGTCGAGGGAGCGGGCCTGGAGGTCGGCGCCGTGCACGGCGTCCGGGTCTTCGCCGACCTGGTCCCCGGCGTGCTGGTCGACACCGAGCCCGGGGCCCTGGAGGCGCTGCTCAAGCTGGAGGAGGCGGCGGCCGAACTGCCCGCCTTCCACTCCGTGGCCACCCAGCTTCATGTGCTCGGCGAGACGCGGACCACCTCCTGAGACCCCTGTGCCGCGTCCTGGTGCGGCGCTGATCAGGGACTTGGGTGCAGATGGAGTACGCCACAGGCCCCCCGATCGGGCGCCCAGCGCCGTATGATCGAGGGAGACCGCCCGGCATGACGGGTCGGCTGCTGGGGAATGCAAGATTCAGTGGCCGGGACGCTCATGGCGGAATCCGGTTGGCTAATTGGCGTAGAGGGGCGGGTTTCACGGGGGCGATTCCCTGCCTATCCTGAAGGGACCCCCCGAGTCGCCCCGGCGACTGCACGATGAGGAGGACTCCGTGCCGCTCTCGGAGCACGAGCAGCGAATGCTCGAGCAAATGGAGCGAGCGCTGTACGCCGAAGATCCCAAGTTCGCGACAGCGCTCGAGGGAAGCGGGCTGCGTACGTACACCCGGCGACGGGTCTACCAGGCGGTCGCGGGCTTCCTCGTAGGTATCGCGCTCCTCATGGCAGGAATGGTCGCCAAGCAGGTCTGGCTCAGCGTGGTGGGCTTCCTCGTCATGCTGGGCTGTGCGGTACTCGCCGTGACCGGCTGGCGCAAGGCTCCCAAGCCGGGCGAACAGCCCGCGGCGGGTGGCCCGCAGGCTCGTCGTCAGCCCCGGCAGAAGCGCTCCATGATGGACCGCATCGAGCAGCGCTGGCAGCGGCGCCGCGATGAACAGGGCGGCCAGTAGCTCGACCCACAGCGGATGAGGGGGTGACCGCCCACCGGGCGGTCACCCCCTCACG
>JABFXD010000049.1 GCA_013361925.1 Streptomyces sp.
CGCAGGGGCGTGCCGTCGGGGCGGGCGAGGGCCGGGCGGCCGGAGCGGGTGGTGTTCATCGCCCTCCCAGGATCACCCCTCGCGGGGGCCGCGGGCGCCGCCGGATGCTCTGAGTTTGCTCTGAGTCGGCTGAGCGGGGTGCCGTTTCAGAGGGTCCTGAGAAGTTACGGCGGCACAGTGGCGTCCCTGGCAGGAGACAGGCAGGAGAAGGGGCGCACACATGACCACCGTGTACGAACGGCGGGCGGCACCGGCCGTGACGCCGCCCGCACCGCGCTCCCCCGCGGGTGCGGTGCTCGCCGTGCTGTGGGCGGGGGCGGCGGCCGTGGTCGGCCTGTGGTGGGCGGACACCGGCACGGTGGTCGGTACGGCCGGCTGGCTGACCGGGGCCGGGCGGATCGCCGGGCTGCTGTGCGGGTACGTCTGCGCGGTACTGGTCGGGCTGATGGCCCGGGTGCCGCTGCTTGAGCGGCGGATCGGCTCCGACCGGGTGGCGCGCTGGCATGCGATGGCCGGGCGGTACACGGTCTGTCTGCTGGTCTCGCACATCGTGCTGATCCTGCTCGGGTACGCCGCCCAGGACCGGGCCTCGGTCTGGCACGAGACGGTGACGGTGGTCCTCGACTACCCGGACATGCTGAAGGCGGCCTTCGGCACGCTGATCCTCCTCGCGGTCGGCGTCACCTCGGCCCGTGCCGCGCGCCGCCGGCTCAGTTACGAGTTCTGGTACTACGTCCATCTGCTCACGTACGCGGCCGTGTTCCTGGCCTTCTTCCACCAGCTGACGCTGGGCGACGACTTCAGCGGCCACACCGCGGCCACGACCGCCTGGTACGTGCTGTACCTCGGGGTGGCGGCCCTGGTGCTGTGGTTCCGGGTCCTCGTCCCGGTGCGGCTGAACCTGCGGCACCGGTTGCGGGTGGAGTCGGTGCACCGGGAGGCGCCGGGCGTGTACTCCCTCGTCGTCCGCGGTCGGCGGCTGGACCAGCTGGGCGCGCGGTCCGGGCAGTTCTTCCGCTGGCGGTTCCTGGGCCAGGGGCTGGGCTGGACATCGACGCCGTACTCGCTGTCCGCGCCCCCGCGCCCGGACCTCATGCGGATCACCGTCAAGGCGCTCGGCGGCCACAGCGCGGCCGTGGCGCTGCTGCGGCCCGGCACCCGGGTGTGGGCGGAGGGGCCGTACGGCTCACTGACCGGGGACCGGCGGACCTCGTCCCGCTCGCTGCTGATCGGGGCCGGGGTGGGTGTCACCCCGCTGCGCGCCCTGTTCGAGACGATGCCCGGCGACGTCGCCTTCCTCTACCGGGCCCGCACGGCCGAGGACCTGGCCCTCGGCGGCGAGCTGGAGGCCGTCGCCCGCCGGCGCGGCGCCGAGGTGCGCTACGCCCTCAACGGACCGGACGGAGAACGCCCGGACCTCTCCGCCGGCTCCCTGCGCGCGACCTTCCCGGACATCGCCGACCGGGACGTCTACCTCTGCGGTCCGGAGGGCTTCGCCCGCGAGCTGTACGTGGCGCTGCGCACCGCCGGGGTGCCCGACCGCCGTATCCACCACGAGTCGTTCGAACTCTGAGAGTCGTAAGGCCGCTGCCATGCACGCGTTGAAGAAGAACCGCCCCCTGCGCCGGATCGTGCTGGCGAGTGCCGCCACCGTCTCCGGGGTGGTGCTGCTGTTGTCGTTCAAGCCGCACACCGCTCCGGTGACCGCGCCGGCCGTCTCCGCGCCGTCGGGCAGCGCCCAGGTCACCGGCACGAAGACCGTGACCGGCGACTCCGTGGACACCCGCTGGGGTCCGGTCCAGGTCCGTATCACCGTCACGAACGGCAAGCTCACCGAGGTGACCGCGGTCGACTACCCCCAGGACAATCCACGGGACCAGCAGATCAACAGCTACGCCATCCCGACCCTGCGCACCGAGGCCCTCCAGGCGCAGAGCGCGGACATCGACACGGTGTCGGGGGCCACGTACACAAGTGACGGTTACCGCCAGTCACTTCAGTCCGCACTGGACTCGATGAGCGGCTGAACACACGGGCGTCGCCACACGTACCTGAGGGCCAAGGGACCACGCCACCCCCCTTGATCCGTCCCCGGAGGAACCGTGACCACGACGCTCGCAGGCGGCCGCGCCGCCCGCCGCCAGACGATGCGCCGCATCCGCCCGCGCCGCTCCCCGGCCGTCCCGCTGCTGATCGCCCTGTGGGCGGGCGCGGCGGCGGTGCTGTGGCTGTGGTGGGACAACACCCCGTCCCTCGCGGACAACACCGCCAGGATCCTGGCCGCGGGCCGGATCACCGGTCTGCTCGCCGGTTATCTGATGGCGCTGGTCGTCCTCCAGATGGCCCGGGTGCCGGCGCTGGAGCGGCGGGTGGGCTCGGACCGGGTCGCCCGCTGGCACGCGATGAGCGGCCGGTACACGGTGAGCCTGGTCGTCGCGCACGTCTTCCTGATCACCTGGGCGTACGCGCTCCAGGCCGGCAAGACGGTCGGCGATGTCGTGCAGCAGTTCATGGACATCGTCACGACCCTGCCGGACATGGGCAAGGCGGCCATCGGCACCGGGCTGCTGGTGCTCATCGCCCTCCTGTCGGTCGGCGGCGTCCGGCGCAGGCTGCCGTACGACACCTGGTACCACGTCCACCTGCTCACCTACGCCGTGGTGTTCCTGACGTTCTGGCACCAGATCACCACCGGCAACGAGTTCGCCGTCCAACCGACCGCGAAGACCTTCTGGTACGGGCTGTACGGGATCGTCACCGCGCTGGTGGTCTGGTACCGGATCCTCACCCCGCTCCGCCTCAACCTGCGCCACCGGATGTACGTCGAGGCGGTCATCGAGGAGACGCCGGGCATCGTGTCCGTGCTGATCGGCGGCAAGAAGCTGCACCGGATGGGCGCGGAGGCCGGGCAGTTCTTCCGCTGGCGGTTCATGGCACCCGGCATGCGGTTCAGCTCCCACCCGTACTCGCTGTCGGCGGCGCCCCGCCCGGACATGCTGCGGATCACGGTCAAGGCGATCGGCGACCACACGGCCCGGCTGCGCGAGCTGCGGCCCGGCACGAAGGTGTGGGCCGAGGGTCCCTACGGCGCCCTGACCGCCCAGCGCCGCAGCCGCGGCAAGGTGCTGCTGGTCGCGGGCGGCGTCGGCATCACGCCGATGCGGGCGCTGTTCGAGACGCTGCCCGGCGCGTCCGGTGACATCACCCTGCTCTACCGGGCCAACAGCACCCAGGATCTGGCGCTGTGGGACGAGCTGGCCGCCATCGCCGACGAGCGGGGCGCCCGGCTGATGTACGCGGTCAACAGTCCGGACGGCGAGCGGCCCGACATCTCGGCGGAGCGGCTCCAGCAGAAGCTGCCGGACATCGACGACCACGACGTGTTCCTGTGCGGGCCGCCCGGCTTCGCGCAGTCCGTGTACGACTCCCTGCGCGGCGCGGGAGTGCCCGCCCGCCGCATCCACCACGAGTCGTTCGAGATGTGAGCGACCGTCCGACACGGACGTCACGGCCCCCCACTCTGCCCGGCCGCCCCAGACTTCAGGAGTTCATTCAGTCATGAGGAAGAGTCATCCGATCCGGCGTGTCGTCCTGGCCGGCGCCGCCACCGTCTCCGGGATCGTTCTGCTGCTGTCGCTGAAGCCGGCGTCCGACCCGGCCTCGGCGGCCGGCGCGGCCCCGCCCGCCGCGGCTCAGGAGTCGGCACAGGGCGGCGCGCAGCAGGCGGGCACCAGCACGTTCACCGGGGACGCCACGCAGACCCAGTACGGCGCCGTCCAGGTCCGGATCACCGTCGACGGCACCAAGATCACCAAGTCGGAGGCGGTGAAGGCGCCGCAGGGCGGGACCAGCACCGAGAAGACCAACCTGGCGGTGCCGAAGCTCAACGCGGCGGTGGTCGCCCTGCAGAGCCCCGACATCGACACGGTGTCGGGGGCGACGTACACGAGCGAGGGCTACAAGAAGTCCCTCCAGTCGGCGATCGACAAGGCGAACGCCGCGGCGCCGCCGCAGTCCGCGCAGCCGTCCCAGCCTTCCCAGAGCGCGTCCGCCCCCGCCCAGGGCACCGGCGCCAAGACCGTCACCGGCACGGTCGCGCAGACGCAGTACGGCCCGGTCCAGGTCCGGATCACCGTCAGCAACGGGAAGATCACCAAGGCGGAGGCGGTGCAGGCGCCGAGCGGGGGCCAGAGCACCCAGAAGACCGAGCTGGCCGTGCCGAAGCTCAACGCGGCGGCGGTCGCGGCCGGCAGCGCGGACATCGACTCGGTGTCCGGCGCCACCTACACCAGCGCGGGCTACAAGAAGTCCCTCCAGTCGGCGCTGGACCAGGCCGGTGGCTGACACCGTGGCCGAACCGGCAGAAGCTCCCGCCGCGGTACGTCATGCGGAGGAGGTCATGGGGACCGTCTTCTCCTTCGACGTCCGCGGCGGGGACCCGGACACCGTCAGGGCGGCACTCGCGGAGGCGGTCGCCGGGCTGCACCGGGTGGACACGGTGTTCAGCACATACCGGGACGACAGCCAGATCTCCCGGCTGGCGCACGGCGAACTGACCGTCGAGGAGTGCGATCCGGAGGTCGCCGAGGTCCTCGAACTGGGCGCGGAGGCCGAACGGTTGAGCGACGGCTGGTTCAGCCTCCGCTACGAGGGCCGGCTCGACCCGACGGGCATCGTCAAGGGCTGGGCGGTGGAGCGCGCGGCCAGACGCCTCATGACGGCAGGCGCGACCGGGGTCAGCCTCAACGGCGGCGGGGATGTACAGCTGCTGGGAACGCCGGGGCCGCAGCGCCCGTGGCGGGTGGGCGTGGCGGACCCGCTCCGCCCGGGGGGCCTGGCCGCGGTGGTCTCGGCGGCGGGCGTGAGTGAACTGGCCGTGGCGACATCCGGCACGGCGGAACGCGGCGCCCATATCGTCGACCCCCGCACGGGCCGCTCCGCGGTGACGGACCTGGTCGCCGTGACGGTCGTGACCCCCAGCGTCACCTGGGCGGACTGCTGGGCGACCGCAGCCTTCGCGATGGGTTCCCGGGATGGCTTGCGCTGGCTGGAGGGCCTACCGGACGTGGAGGCACTCTTGATCACGGCGGGCGACGAGGTGAGATGTACGGGCGGCTTGGCAGCAAGGCTCGGGTGAAAGGCTTTTAAGGGGCGCGGGGCTGTATCGATTTGCGGCTCCGCCGCGTGGGCGCGACCAGCCCCCACCTACCCGCACCCGACAACGCTCAATGCCCGTTCTGAGCCAACCGCAACAAGTGCTCAGCCAAAGCCTGCCCACCCACCGGGTCCCGACTGATCAACAACAACGTGTCGTCACCCGCGATGGTCCCCAAGATGTCATGCAGCTCAGCCTGATCAATCGCCGACGCCAAGAACTGCGCAGCACCGGGCGGCGTCCGCAACACCACCAGATTCGCCGAAGCCTCCGCGGAGATCAGCAGCTCCTGCGACAACCGCCGCATCCGCTCTTCCTTCGCGGACTCCCCGAGCGGCGCCCGAGGCGTACGGAACCCGCCCTCACTGGGCACCGCGTAGATCAGGTCACCGTCGTTGTTGCGGATCTTCACCGCGTTGAGCTCGTCGAGGTCCCGGGAGAGCGTCGCCTGGGTGACGCTCAGCCCGTCGTCGGACAGCAGCTTCGCCAACTGGCTCTGCGACCGCACCGGTTGCCGGTTGAGGATGTCCACGATCCGGCGGTGCCGCGCCGTGCGGGTCTGCGGCACCGCAGGCCCGCCCGCCCCGTTCTGCTCATGCTCCTGCGCCTGGCTCATCGACGTCTCATTTCTCCGGATCATCCGTCCCCGTGTGCCGCGTCAAGAACGCCGGGCAGCGCCTGGAGCAGCGCAGCCACCTCGTCGTCGCCGAGGTTCAGCGGCGGCATCAGCCGTACGACATCGGGGGCGGGCGCGTTCACCAGGAAACCGGCGTCCTGAGCCGCCTGCTGCACCTGGGGCGCGAGCGGCTCGGTGAGCACGATACCCAGGAGGAGCCCGGAGCCCCGGACATGGTCGACCAGCGGGTGCCCCAGCGACTCGATTCCGTCGGTCAGCGCGGCGCTCTGCCGCTTCACGTTCTCCAGCAGGCCCTCACCGGCGATGGTGTCGAGCACGGCGAGTCCCGCGGCGCAGGCGACCGGGTTGCCGCCGAAGGTCGTGCCGTGGTGGCCCGGCTGGAGCAGTTCCGCGGCCCGGCCGAAGGCGACGGTCGCGCCGAGCGGCAGTCCGCCGCCGAGCTGCTTGGCGAGGGTCACGACATCCGGCAGTACTCCCTCGTGGGCCTGGTACTCGAACCAGTGCCCGGTCCGGCCGATGCCGGTCTGCACCTCGTCGAGGACGAGCAGCGCGCCCTTGGCCGCGGTGATCGCCCGGGCCGCCTTGAGGTAGCCGGCGGGCGGGACCACGACGCCGTTCTCGCCCTGGACGGGCTCGATGACGACGAACGCGGTGTCCTCGGTGACCGCGGCGGCCAGCGCCTGCGCGTCGCCGTAGGGCACGTGCGTGACGTCACCCGGCAGCGGCAGGAACGGGGTCTGCTTGGCGGGCTGGCCGGTGAGGGCGAGCGAGCCCATGGTGCGGCCGTGGAAGCCGCCCTGCGTGGCCACCATGTGGCCGCGCCCGGTCAGCCGGCCGATCTTGAAGGCGGCCTCGTTGGCCTCGGCGCCGGAGTTGCAGAAGAAGACCCTGCCGTCCCGGCCGAAGAGCTGGAGCAGCCGTTCGGCGAGCGCGATCGTCGGCTCGGCCATGAAGAAGTTGGAGATGTGCCCGAGGGACGCGATCTGCTTGCTCACGGCGTCGACGATGGCCGGGTGGGCGTGGCCGAGCGCGTTGGTGGCGATGCCGCCGACCCAGTCGTAGTACTGCCGGCCCGCGGAGTCCCAGACCTTGAGGCCCTCGCCGCGGACGAGGGGGAGGCGCGGGGTGCCGTAGTTGTTCATGAGCGAGCCCTGCCACCGCTGGGTGAGCTCCTGATTGTCGGTCATTCCCCATCCCCCTCTTGCGCGTCCGGCACGACCATCGTGCCGATGCCTTCGTCGGTGAAGATCTCCAGCAGGATCGAGTGCTGGACCCGCCCGTCGATGACCCGGGCGGTGTTGACGCCGTTGCGCACGGCGTGCAGGCAGCCCTCCATCTTGGGGACCATGCCGGAGCTCAACTCCGGCAGCAGCTTCTCCAGTTGGGAGGCGGTGAGGCGGCTGATCACCTCGTCGGAGTGGGGCCAGTCCTCGTACAGGCCCTCGACGTCCGTGAGGACCATGAGAGTTTCCGCTCCCAGAGCAGCCGCGAGTGCCGCAGCCGCCGTATCAGCATTGACGTTGTAGACATGTCCGTCGTCCTGGCTACGGGCGATCGACGAGACGACCGGGATGCGGCCGTCGGCGAGGAGTGCCTCGATCGCGCCCGTGTCGATCGCGGTGATCTCGCCCACCCGCCCGATGTCGACCAACTCGCCGTCGATCTCGGGCTGGTGCTTGGTGGCGGTGATGGTGTGCGCGTCCTCGCCGGTCAACCCGACGGCCAGCGGCCCGTG
>JABFXD010000647.1 GCA_013361925.1 Streptomyces sp.
CTGGACGCCGTGTCTGCCGGCGGCCAGCGAGAGCTTGGTGCTGAGCTGGGCGCCGAGGTCCACCCACAGGCACAGTCCGCCGCGCGGCACGGTGAACCGCCACTGGGGCAGCTGAGCGCGCAGCACGTCGGTCAGGGCGGTGCGCTGGGCGACCAGTTCCTCGCTGCGGGCGCGCAGGAGGTCGTCGTACGTCTCGAAGAGGCGGCAGGCGATGAGCTGCTGCACCAGCGGGTTGCCGGGGTCGCTGGGGCCGCGGACGGCGACCAGGCGGGAGATGACCGACTTGGAGGCCCGGACCCAGCCCACCCGCAGCCCGGCCCAGACGGTCTTGCTGAGCGAGCCGATGCTGATGACGGCGCCCGACCTGCCGTACGCGGCCATCGGGGGCGGCAGCGGGCCCGCGTCGAGGTTGACCTCGGAGAGCGTCTCGTCCACCACCACGTAGGTGCCGCTGCGCAGCGCCGCGTCGACGACGGCGCGGCGGGCCGCGTCGGGCATGACGAGGCCGGTGGGGTTGTGGAAGTCGGGCATGAGGTACGCGACGGCGGGCCGGGTGCCGCGCACGGCGCTCTCGATGAGGTCGACGTCCCAGCCGGCGTCGTCGAGACCGACCGGCATCGGCCGGGCGCCGTGGCTGCGGATGGCCTCCAGGGCGTTGGGGTAGGTCGGGCTGTCGATCAGGACCGGTTCCCGGGGCCGGACGAGGAGCCGGAGCAGCAGCCCCCAGGCGTGGTGGGCACCGACGGTGACCATGATCTGGTCGGCGTTGGTGCGCACGCCGCGGGCCGTGTAGTGGTCGGCGATGGCCTGGCGCAGGGCGGGCAGCCCGACGAGGTCGTAGCCGTGGCCGTCGGAGTGCCGGGCCATCCGGGTCGCGGTCTCGGCGACGGCGAGGCTGAACGCCGGTTCCGGTGCCGGCAGCGACGCGCAGGTCAGGTCGATGTGCGTGTCGACGGCCTGTCCCGGCACCCAGGACAGGGCGCGCGGCGCCCGTTCGGCGCCGTCGGGCAGGGCCGCGTAGCTTCCCGCGCCCTGCCGGCTGCGCAGGTAGCCCTCCTCGCGCAGCCGCTGGTAGGCCGAGGCCACGGTGTTCCTGCTGATGCCCCAGGACGCGGCCAGGGTGCGTTCGGCCGGGATCCTGGCCGCCACCGAGAGGCGTCCGTCCAGGATCAGTGCCTTGAGCGCCTGCGCCAGGTCCATGTACGCGGTGCCCTGTCGCCAGTCGCCGAGCAGTCTTGCCAATTGGTCCGCGTTCACCTTTTGGGCGACGTCGTCCCTCATTGCGGTCCCCCCGCTAGTCAGGTTCGTTTTCCTGCCAGCGGGAGTCTTGGCCGAGAACAGCGCCACTACAAGATCTTTTGGAAAGTTTTCACGATCGGGAAATATTCCGGCCAACGTTGTCACGCACCGTCCCATTTGCGGAGAGCGGGCAGTGCAAATGCCGCGACCAGCAGAGAGAGGGCGCCGCCGATGATCCACGGAGCGACGAGTCCCAGCCAGTCGGCGACGAATCCGCCGACCAGCGCGCCCAGCGGCATCGCGCCGAAGGCGAACATCCGCCCGGCGCCGCTCACCCGGCCCATGAGCTCGTTGGGGATGAGCCGCTGGCGTACCGACCAGGACACGACGTTCCACATGGACAGCGCGATCGAGAAGAGCGTGAACAGGGCCACCACGGTGATCGGGTCGCGTCCCACCAGGCCGATCGCCAGCCAGGCCAGCGGGCACACGATCTGCACGCCGATGGCGACCTGCCGGGCGCCGAAGCGGTCCACGACCCGGTTGCTGACGAGCCCGCCGATCACGCCGCCGATGGCCATCGCGGCGAGCAGCAGACCGTAGCCGCGGTCGCCGATGCCGAGGACGTCGTGCGAGAAGAGCACCAGCGTGGCCAGGGCCATCGACTCGCAGAAGTTGCCGGAGCCGGCGATGAGGGTGAGGGTGCGCGGCAGCCGGTTCTTGGCCAGCCAGCGCAGCCCTTCGCCGATCTCGGCGCGCATCGCGGTCGGCTTCTCGGGGCGGGGCGGCCGACCGGTGGCGCGAATTCGAGACAACAGCAGCAACGACACGAAGAACGCGACGGCATTCAGCCAGAACGGCAGCGGAATAGCGAACGCGAACAGTGCCGCGCCCAACGGCGGGCCGGCAAATTCTCGGGAAACCGATGCGGTCGCGACGAGGCGTCCGTTGGCCGCTTCCAGATGGTCGGACTTGACCAGGGTGGGCACCAGGGCCTGGCTGGCGCCGGTGAACAGGATCTCCGCACAGCCCACTCCGAAGGCGAGGACGTAGAGCATCCAGATCTGCGCCAGGTCGAAGGTGGCGATGACGGCGACCACCACGACCAGGACCACCTGGGCGGCCTGGGCGCCGACCATCAGCCGGCGCCGGTCGAAGCGGTCCACGAGCGCGCCGCCGATCAGGGCCAGCAGCAGCCAGGGCAGGGTGCGGGCGGTGGCCACGCCGGCCACCAGGCTCGGGTCGCTGGTGAGCGACTTGGCCAGCAGCGGGATCGCCGCCACGAGCGCGCCGTCGCCGAGGGTGGCGATCAGGTCGGCCGACCACAGGAGGCGGAACTCCCGCCCCATGCCCTTGCCTTGGGCGCCGCCCTTCTCCTCGTCCTCCGCCGCGTCCGGTACGGACAACTCGCTCATGACAGGCTGATCCTCACGTCGCGTAGTGGAAGACGCCGGCCGTCCGGGTCTTGTCGTTGGCGCTGATGCCGATGACGGCGCTGTCCCCGGCCGGCAGCACCCTGGCGTAGGCGCCGGCGTGTCCCTGCGGCAGATAGAAGAAGCCCCAGGCCGCCTGCCAGTCCGCCGCGACGCCGGTCAGCGGGTCGATGACCGGTTCCGGCCGGGGCGTGACGCGTTCCTGGAGCACACAGCCGCCCTCGGCGGCCTCGCGGACCGCCCGCCACCACTCCTCCGCGCCGGTCTCCCAGCCGGCCACGACACCCTTGCCGCCGTAGAGCCCGTTGGGCTTGAGGATCAGTTCGGTACGGCGGTCATGGCAGCGCGCGACCAGTTCCGCGTCGGCGAGGAAGCCGTCGCCGTGCAGCACCCGGGTCCAGGGCAGTACCCGGTCGATCAGGGCCTGTTCGTCGGCGCTGAACCGGTTCCGGAACCGGGCGTCGGAGAGCAGGGCCAGACAGCCCTTCTCGCAGTAGAGGTTGCTCTCCAGCGGGGTCCACAGGACGACGGTGCCCTCCTCGTGGGCCCGGCACAGCGGTTCCACGAGGGCCATGGCCTCGGGGTCGAGATAGACCTGGTCCGCCTCGAAGCAGCGGTAGACCACGTCGACGGGGGTGCCGTCCAGGTACGGCTTGCCGTGGCGGAAGGCGATCTGGCCGATCTCCCCGATCCGGAAGTCCAGGCCGAAGCCCCGCATCAGCTCCCGCAGCGGCTGCCAGGTCGCGCCCCACCGGTCGAGCCCGCCGGGCCCTTCGAGCAGCGCCACCACGGGGTCGCCACCCGAGGCGACGGCCGCCCCCGCCTTGCGCAGCGCGTCGGCGAGGGCGCGGCCGGTGTGGGTGTAGCCGAGGCCGTGTTCGGTGGCGAAGGACGTGAAGGCGTCGTCCTGGTCCAGCAGGACCCGGGGGATCTCCCCGGCCCGGTCCCAGCCGCCGACCTCGCTGCCGATGCCGAACTCCAGGAGCTTGAACGCCGTGCCGTCGTGATAGACGTCCGCCCGGCCCGCGTGCGGCGGGGCGCCGCCGCCGAGCCTGCGCATCACCGCGCCGCGCCGCTCGTCCAGGCCCAGGGCGGAGCAGAAGGCGTCGAGATCACCGTCGTAGAGCCGCTCGGGCAGGGAGGTGAGCAGGGCCAGCATGCGGTCGAGGTCGGCCGCGAAGCCGTGCAGTTGGTCCTTCGCCACGAACAGGGGGCGGGAGAGGTACTCGCCGGGCCAGTCGGCGAGCGAGGGTGCCCTGCGCAGGGTCGGGGCGGAGTCGGGGCGTACGGACTCGTTGTAGGCCCGGGTGACCGCGTCCGTCATGGCACGAGCTCCCTCGCGCCGATGTTCTCCGCCGCGAGGGTGTCGCCGAGCAGGACGGTGCCGGGGCGGGCGACCGTGGCGTAGACGCCGAAGGTGCCGGCCGAGGCCCGCACGAGGGAGCGCAGGATCTCGCGGTCCTTGGGCAGGTTGCGCTGCGGCTGGGTCACCATGACGCAGCGCTTGGTGGCTTCCGTGATGTCCAGGAGGACGTTGCCGATCTGGGCGCGGGTGCCCAAGAAGACGTCCTCCTCCGGTCCGCTCAGCAGGACGTTGGGCCGGAAGCGGCGTACGTCCCAGCTGCCGTCGGGGTGACGGGCGCCGGCCGCGCGCAGGGCGCCCTGGCTCAGCAGATGCACCGGGGCCTCGTCGACGAACTTGCCGACGGGCAGGTCGAAGGTGGACAGCGACGACGGCTCGGCCGGGTCCGCGCGGTACTCCTCGACCGTGTGCACCCGGCCGGTCTGGCGGCGCAGCTGCACGGGCCGGCCGAGCCAGTCGCCGAGGATCGCGTCCGCGTCCGGGTCGGCGGTGGTGAACCGCCGCCCGTCGGGCAGGGTCAGCTCGGCCCCGGCCTCGTGGCGGCGGGCCGTGGCGTCCAGCAGCCGCGGCTCCCGCTTGGCGGTGAGCACCCGGCCGGTGGCCGCGACCACGACCGCGAACTCACGGTCGCCGACCACCCCGCTGGGCCCGAGGAACAGCCGGTCCGCCCGCTCGCCGCCCATGGACTTCACGGGGTAGCGCCACAGCTGGACGACGGGCAGCGCGGCGCTCACAGGTCCAGCACCAGGTCGGTCACCGGCTGCGAGATGCACAGCAGCACCTCCCCCTCGTCGGGGTCGCCCTGGGGCGGCACGTGGTAGCGGACGGTGCCGCGCTTGAGCCGTACGGCACAGGTGCCGCAGACGCCCGCCCAGCACAGCGACTTGGTCTCGACGCCGTTGTCGTCGGCGAAGGGCAGCAGGGAGTCGTAGGAGCCGTCCCAGCCGAACTCGGCGGAGCTGCGGTCGAAGGTGATCCGCAGCTCGGTCAGTGCCGCGAGGACCTCCACCCCGTCGTAGCCGCCGACGGTGGCGCGGCCCAGGGCGACGGACTCGCGGGCGGGGTCGACCAGGGCGAGGCGGGCCGCGGGCAGTCCGGCGGAGTCGATGGGCCGGAAGCCGTAGCGGGCGAACCACGCGGAGGTGGTCTTGGAGAAGACCAGCACCTGCGGGTAGCCCTCGGCGTGGGCCGCGCCGACCATGCTGGCCAGCAGCAGCCGGCCGAGGCCGAGGCCGTGCCGGTTCTCGTCGACGGCGACGTTGTAGATCTCGGCGAGCGTGTCGAAGCCGCGCAGTCCCGCGCAGCCGACGACCTCGCCGTCGGCCTCCAGGACCCGGAAGTCCTCGGAGAGGGTCTCGAACAGCGCGCGTTCGCGCACCAGGAGCTGCCCGGTGTCCATGAAGGGCAGCGACAGCCGGTACATCGCCTCGGCGTCCTCGGCGCGGGCCCGGCGGAACCGGACGTCGACGAACTCGTCACCGCCCCGGCTCAGGGCGACGTCGATCACCTTGCTGGTGTTCAGGTTGATGGGCATGGCCGCTACACGTAGGACTCGAGGGAACCCTGGCGGCGTACGTCCAGGGAGCAGCAGTGGAAGCCGCCGCCGAAGGTGCGCCCGTGGCGGTAGGGCACGGGTACGGCGGTGAAGCCCTCCTTCTCCAGCTGGCGGGCCAGCTCGGTCTGCCTGGCCGGGACGATGACCGTCTCCTCGTTGACGGAGAGGATGTTCATGCCGATCCAGGTGGAGGCGCGCGGCCAGGTGAGGCCGTAGCCGTCGTCCTCGGGCTCGTCGAACCAGATGATCTTCCAGTTCCGCAGCGGCGCCGGGATGGTCTCCGGGGTGAGCCGGCCGGCGTTGGCGAGGAGCACGCCGGGGCGCAGGATGTGCAGGGTGGTGCCCACGTGGTCGTCGCAGATCGATATCTCGTGCACGGTGAACTGGGACCCGAGCACCCGGCGGAGCCAGGCGGCGCCGGTGCGGTTACCGGTGTTGCTGACGTTGAAGAACAGGTCACGGCCGGCCCGCAGCAGGTTCGCGGCGTCGAACAGCGGCTCGATCTCGGCGAGTACGGGGGTGTCGCCGTCGTAGGCGTAGGTCGCGTCGGCGAGGCGGGGGCGCGGGGCGGCGAGCCAGTTGGCGCCGGAGTCGAAGTACTCGGAGAGCAGTCCGCGGAAGGGGAAGGTCTCGGTGTAGCGGGCGCGGACCGGCATCGGCGCCTCGATGATGTTCTCGCCGACCACCAGGAGGCAGTCGCGGGGCATCAGCGAGTGGTTGGCGGTCGTGGTCCAGTCGGCGACGGTCAGCGGCGAGCCGTGGACGGCCGGGGCCGGGCGGCGGACGGTGACGCCGAAGGAGGTGAGGGTGTCGGCGAGCGCCTGGAGGTCCTCCTGCGTCTCGTCGACGATCCGGGCCAGGTCGGCCTCGGTGACCTGGTCGCCGGTGTGGTCCTCGGGCAGACCGAAGAAGTGGCGCAGCGAGGTGTCCGCGTCCGGGATGTGGAAGTGCTCGGCACTTCCGATCACGATCTCCTCAAGCTGTCCGAAGTCGTTGAACGACCTGACGGAGCTCACGGCGTTTCCTTTCGCTGTGCCGGTGCCGGACGGGTCAGCGAGAGACCGAACGGCTGGTCAATGGACATGAGTTCGACGTAGTTGACGTTGACGTGCGCGGGCGTCCGATGGGCCCAGAACACGGTGTCGGCGACGTCCTCGGGCGCGAGCGGACGGATGCCCTCGTAGAGCGCGTCGGCGCGGTCCTGGTCGCCCTTGAAGCGGACCAGCGCGAACTCGCTGCGCACCATGCCGGGGGCGATACAGGTGACCCGGATGCCGGTGCCCTGCACGTCCACCCGGAGGTTGGCCGACAGATGGTGGACGAACGCCTTCGTGGCCGCGTACACGTTGCCGCCGAAGAAGGGGTACTCCGCGGCCAGTGAACCGAGGTTGATGATGTGCCCGGCACCGGTGCGGCGCATCGCCGGCAGCACGGCGCGGATGCCGTGCAGGACACCCGAGACATTGGTGTCGATCATCGTGTCCCAGTCCTCGACGGCCCCGTCGTGCAGGGCGCCGAGGCCGAGCGAGAGCCCGGCGTTGTTGACGAGCGCGGCGATCTCGCCGCCGTCCTGGAGGACCGCGTCGACCGCGGTGGCGACGGACTCGCCGTCCCGTACGTCGGCCCGCTCGACCCGGATCAGTTCGGGCCCGAAGGCGTCCACCAGGTCGTCGAGGCGCTCCACGCGCCGGGCGAGCACCGCGACCGGCAGTCCCTCCTTGAGGAACCGCTCCGCCACCGCCCGCCCGATCCCGGCCGTACCGCCGGTGATCACCGTCCACTTGGTCATGGGGTGCTGCTCTCCTCGATGTCTGCCTTGTGGGCGACCGGGGCGGGGTCGGCCGGGTAGGCCTGCGCCGCCGGGTGGAACGGGCACGTCCAGTCGTCCGGGACGGCCCGGCCCGAGTACTGCACGGCCTC
>JABFXD010001036.1 GCA_013361925.1 Streptomyces sp.
TCCCCACTCCCCACTGCTGCTCCGGCTCACTCGTCATGCAGGGAAGCATATGGCTTCGCCCGTTCGCGGCGTGTCGCCGGGGTTGCGCCCCACCCGTCCCGAGCGAAGCTGACCGGGTGGACGCTGACAGCCGCAAGGACCACGGGGGGCCGGGTGGCCAGGACCGCAGGGAGCCGGCCGCCGAAGCCCTCAGGAAGCACGACGCAGAGGACCGAGCGACCCCGCGCGCCGAAGACTCCCAGAAGCCCGACACCGAAGACACCCGGAAGCGGGGCGACGAAGACCTCCGGGAGCCGGGCGCCAAGGACCGACAGGCGCCCGCTGCCGAGCGCCGCCAGGGACCGGAGCCCGAAGACCTCCCGGAGGCGAACCCCGAGCACCACGACGAGCCAGGCGTCGACGGCCACGGGCAGCCCAGTGCCGAGGAGCACAGGGCGCCGACCGGCCAGGACCTCCGGGCGCCTGATGCCGAGGGCCGCGTGAAGGCAGAGGCCCAGGGGCGCGCGGAGGCAGAGGCCCAGGACCCCGCGGAGACAGGCGCCCAGGGCCGTTGGGAGCGGCGTGCCGAGGTGCCGCTCGCCGTGGCTTCGCTGCTGTTCCTGGGCGCGTACGCGATCCGGGTGCTGGCGGAGGGGCTGTCGGACGGCTGGAAGGACCTCTGCCTCGCGGTGACACTGGCCGCCTGGGTGCTGTTCGCGGTCGACTACGCGGTCCGCTGGCGGCTCAGCGGGCTGCGGCTGCGGTTCGTGCGGACGCACTGGCTGGACACGGTGGTGCTGGTGCTGCCGCTGCTGCGCCCCCTGCGCGTGGTCAAGGTGTACGAGGCGGTGCAGCGCCGGCACGGACGCCCCCGGCTCGCGCTGCACGCGCGCGTGATCTTCTACGCGGGACTCTCGACCGTCCTGCTGGGCTTCGCCGGTTCCCTCGCCGTCTACCAGCAGGAGCGCGGGGCGCCCGGGGCGACCATGCGCACCTTCGGGGACGCCTTGTGGTGGACCTGCGCGACCCTGGCGACCGTGGGGTACGGCGACGTCTCCCCCGTCACCCCGCGCGGGCGGTTCATCGCGGTCGGGATCATGGCCGTAGGGCTGGCCCTGCTGGGCGCGGTCACCGGCACCTTCGCCTCCTGGCTGCTCCAGGTCTTCTCCCGGGAGGACGACGAGAGGCCCCCGGGAAGCTGAGCCTCCCGAGGGCCTCTCCGACACAGGGCGATCAGATCTGTGCGCGCTCCTCGACGACCTTCGCGATCTTCGCGATGGCCTCGTCGAACGGGATGCCGTTCTCCTGCGAGCCGTCGCGGTAGCGGAAGGACACCGAGCCGGCCGACATGTCCTCGTCGCCCGCGATGACCATGAAGGGCACCTTCTGCTTCTGGGCGTTGCGGATCTTCTTCTGCATCCGGTCCGAGGAGGAGTCCACGTCCACGCGCAGCCCCTGCTTCCTCGCGGCGGCGGCGAACTTCTCCAGGTACTCGACGTGCGCGTCGCCGATCGGGATGCCGGTCGCCTGCACCGGCGCCAGCCACGCCGGGAACGCGCCCGCGTAGTGCTCCAGGAGGACGGCGAAGAACCGCTCGATCGAGCCGAAGAGCGCGCGGTGGATCATGACCGGGCGCTGCTTCGAGCCGTCCGGACCCGTGTACTCCAGGTCGAAGCGCTCGGGCAGGTTGAAGTCCAGCTGGATCGTCGACATCTGCCAGGTGCGGCCGATGGCGTCCTTGGCCTGGACGGAGATCTTGGGACCGTAGAACGCGGCGCCACCCGGGTCCGGGACCAGCGGCAGGCCCTGCTTCTCGGCGACCTCGCGCAGCGTCTCGGTCGCCTCCTCCCAGACCTCGTCGGTGCCGACGAACTTCTCCGGGTCCTTGGTGGACAGCTCCAGGTAGAAGTCGGTCAGACCGTAGTCCCGCAGCAGGCCGAGGACGAAGGTGAGCGTCTTGTCGAGCTCCTCCGACATCTGCTCGCGGGTGCAGTAGATGTGCGCGTCGTCCTGCGTGAAGCCACGCGCGCGGGTCAGGCCGTGCACGACGCCCGACTTCTCGTACCGGTACACGGTCCCGAACTCGAAGAGGCGCAGCGGCAGTTCACGGTAGGAACGGCCGCGCGCGTCGAAGATCAGGTTGTGCATCGGGCAGTTCATGGGCTTGAGGTAGTAGTCCACGCCCTCGTCGAGCTGCATGGGCGGGTACATGCCGTCGGCGTACCAGTCCAGGTGCCCGGACGTCTCGAAGAGCTTCCCCTTCGTCGCGTGCGGGGTGTAGACGAACTCGTAGCCCTCCTCCTCGTGCCGGCGGCGCGAGTAGTCCTCCATGACCCGGCGGATGATGCCGCCCTTGGGGTGGAAGACGGCGAGGCCGGAACCGATCTGCTCCGGGATGGAGAACAGGTCGAGCTCGTTGCCCAGCTTGCGGTGGTCGCGCTTCTCGGCCTCGGCGAGGAAGTCGAGGTGCGCCTTCAGCTCGTCCTTGGAGGGCCAGGCGGTGCCGTAGATGCGCTGGAGCATCGGGTTCTTCTCGCTGCCGCGCCAGTAGGCGGCCGCGTTGCGCATCAGCTTGAACGCCGGGATGTTCCGGGTGGTGGGCAGGTGGGGACCGCGGCAGAGGTCCTTCCAGCACAGGTCGCCGGTCTTGGCGTCGAGGTTGTCGTAGATCGTCAGCTCACCGGCGCCGACCTCGACGTCCGCGCCGTCGTCCGACGACGCCGAGCCCTTGAGGCCGATCAGCTCCAGCTTGTACGGCTCGTCCGACAGCTCCTCGCGGGCCGCCTCGTCGGTCACCACGCGGCGGCTGAAGCGCTGGCCGCGCTTCTGGATCTCCTGCATCTTCTTCTCGATGGCCTTGAGATCCTCGGGCGTGAACGGCTTCTCGACGTCGAAGTCGTAGTAGAAGCCGTCCTTGACCGGCGGGCCGATGCCCAGCTTGGCCTCGGGGAAGAGCTCCTGCACGGCCTGCGCCATGACGTGCGCGGTGGAGTGGCGCAGGATGTTGAGGCCGTCCTGGGACGAGATCTCGACGCCCTCGACCTCGTCGCCCTCGGCGACCACGTACGCCAGGTCCTTCAGCTCACCGGCCACGCGCGCGGCGATGATCGAGCGCTCGCCGGCGAACAGCTCGGCGGCCGTGGTGCCCGTCGTCACCGTGCGCTCTTCCCGCTCGGAATCGCGTTGGATGATCACACGGACGTCTGACACCGGTCTCTCCTGACTGAAGGGGATGCGGGCGCCATACCGTGAGCGCGCGCAATAGGGGATCGTACCGACCCGCACCCACCGACCGCGAAATCAGTCCCCGTCGTACTCCCCGCCACAGGCTTCCTCGAAGAAGTCCAGGTTCTCCTGCAAGGACTTCATCAGCCGGTCCCGCTCGGCCTCGTCCACCTGCACGGGCACGACCGCGGTGGCGGCGGTCAGCCGCCGGAAGCCGCCCCGGCTCTCCAGCCGCCCGTGCACCCGCACCGGCAGTCCGACGAGGTGGGCGTGCCCGGCGATCCGGTACGCCTCCTCGTCCAGGGTCAGCCGGACGTGCGGCACCTCCACGCCGGCGATCACCCGCAGCCGTACGCTGCCCTCCCCGCGCGGCCCCGATCTGCGCATCCGCACCACCGTCCCGGTGACCCGCACCGGCACGGACGGCTCCTCACGCAGATAGCGGGCCCCGGCCTCACGCAGCACGGGCAGGTCGCCGGGCGAGAACTCGACGGGCTCCCCGGACGCGGCGCACCCCTCGGGCACTCCGGCGGCCGGTGCCCAGTCCACGGCGATGCGCGCCCCTTCCGTACCGCGCACGAGTGCGATCAGGGCCTCGGTGAGCTCACGGCTGACGCCCGCCTCGACGGCCCCGTCGAAGGCGTCCATGCCGCCGGTGGCCCGCTGGTAGTCGATGGCCTCGCGGGCGGCGTACAGGGCCTGGTGGAGGCGTACGGCGAGGGGGCGGCCGGTGCCGACGGGGACGAAGGCGGTCAGTCTGCCGTCGGTGGCTGCGCCGACCAGGACGTTCTCCAGCAGGGAGAGCGCGGCACGGCGATGCCGGGCACCGTAGTAACCGGCACGTGCGCGCGTGGCGAGCGCGCCCGCGAGGAGGGTCTGCCGGGCAGCGGCGCGCAACTGCTCCTCCACCGCCCAGGACGCGGCTCCCGCCGGGCCGGCCGGCACGTCCCGCCACCAGCGGATCTCGTCGCTGGGCACGGCGAGGCCGACGAGGACCTCACGCGCGGAGGGCGTGCCGCTGCGGGCGAGCGCGTCGAGCGCCTCGCCGAGCAGGTCGTCGCTGTCGGGGAAGGCACGGCTCTCGGGTACGAGGAGGCTGGTGCCGCCACCGCCCGGTCCCGGTGGGGTCCAGCGGCCGTAGCGCCCGGGAGCGCCGCCGCGGCGCTGCCAGCCGTGCCGGTGCAGCAGGGCGCTGAGGACGGCGGGATCGACCTCGTCCGGCTCGGGGGCGCGGTGCCAGGCGGCGTCCACCGGGTGCGGCCGCACCGGCCGCAGGGGCTCCTCCACGGGGCGGTGGGTCATGGTCTGCCTCCCGTCCCGACCCGCGTCATGATCTCGCACAGCGCCCGGTCGTCGAAGATGCGTGAGGTCGGTATCCGCACGGTGGTCCGGGTCCGGCCCGTGATCGGGTGCCCGGCGAGGTTGACCCAGTAGCAGCAGTGCCGCAGGTCGAGGCGGTCGTGGCTGGCGCGCAGCCAGTCGTCCTGGGATCTCGGCACCAGCATGACCACCAGGATCTTGTGCACCGAGACGGGGGTGCGCGCGAGCTTGCGCAGATGGTCGTTGTCGAGTGTGAAGGAGAAGAACCGGCCGGGCGGGTTCGGGGCGACCTGGTAGGTGCACTTGAGCTGCACCTTGATGGTCACCTCGTCGTCGACGGTGTGCCCCGGCGAGCCGTGACTGACGTGCCAGTCGATGCCGTTGTCGGGGAAGGGCTGCGACAGCGAGCAGCCGGCCGCCGCGGCGACCGCGTGCAGATAGCCCACCTGCAGGGTCTCCATGCAGGCGGTGGTGGCGAGTGTGCCGCGCAGGGAGCCCGTACGTTCGGGCAGCAGCCCGCCCCGCTCGGGCTGCGCTATCGCCATGACCAACAGCCTTCCACGCTCGGTGAATCCGAACCGCGGGTCTCTGAACTGCAAAGACCCGTATTCCTGTTGTGTCCTTCCGGCGTACGGCGCAAACAGCCCGGGTATCACCAAACAGGCAGAAGACGGTGCGTCAGCTGCCGTGGGTGAACGAGGGGTTGTGTTGGTATGACGTGCTGGTACGAGGGGCCCCTGGCCGCCTTCGACACGGAGACGACGGGCGTCGACGTGGAGACCGACCGGATCGTGTCGGCCGCCGTCGTCGTCCAGGACGCCCCGGGTACCCGGCCGCGGGTGGCCCGATGGCTGGTGAACCCGGGTGTGCCGGTGCCCGAGGGCGCGACGGCGGTGCACGGGCTGACGGACGAACACCTCCAGCGCAACGGCCGCTGGCCGGCGCCGGTGATGTACGAGATAGCGGAACACCTGGGTGAACAGGCGTCCGCGGGGCGGCCGTTGGTGGTGATGAACGCCCCGTTCGATCTGACGCTCCTGGACCGGGAGTTGCGCCGCCATCGGGCGTCGTCCCTGGACCGCTGGTTCGAGTCGGCGCCGCTGCTGGTCCTCGATCCGCGGGTCCTGGACAAGCATCTGGACCGCTACCGCAAGGGCCGCCGCACCCTGACCGACCTGTGCGCGCACTACGGTGTCACGCTGGACGGCGCGCATGACGCGGGGGCGGACGCCCTGGCCGCACTGGAGGTCGTACGAGCGGTTGGGCGCCGTTTCGCGGCCCGGCTGGAGCGGCTGTCCCCCAACGAGCTGCACACCCTCCAGACGGACTGGCACGCGGCGCAGGCGCGCGGGCTCCAGGCGTGGTTCGCGCGCAGCGGCACCCCTGAGGCGGTGGACCCGGCGTGGCCCCTGCGCCCGGAGCTGCCGGCCGCTGCCGCCTGAAGAGCGATGCGGGCATAAAAGAAGCCGGTCCGCGTGACGCGGACCGGCTTTCTCCCGGTGGGCGATACTGGGTTCGAACCAGTGACCTCTTCGGTGTGAACGAAGCGCTCTCCCACTGAGCTAATCGCCCGGGAACGCACTGAACAATACAGGCCCCGACGGGCTTCCTTCAAACCGCTTCCAAGTACGCGACCAGGCCCCGCCGTCCGGCCCGCATCATCAGCCGGTGGTTGGCCCGGAACACCGGCCGCCCCGGCACCGCGAGCCGCCGCAGCAGCGGCTTGTTCACGTCGACGACCTGGTCGTACAGCGCGAGGGTGCCCGCACCGTCCGCCGTGACCGTCCAGCGCGCCCAGCCCTCCAGGTCCCCGGTCATGGCGATCTCCAGCACCCCGCCCGCCCGGTCGCGCCGCACTTCACGCGCGGTGAAGACGAGGTCGTACGGCAGCGTGGCCCGGATCCTGATGATCCCGGTGGTGTCGTCGAGGCGCTCCACGGCACGGACCTGGGGCCACCAGCGGGGGTACTCCTCGGCCTGTTCGAGCACGTCGTAGACGGTGGCGGGCGGCGCGGGCACGGTCCACCGGGTGTGGAAGCGGTAATGGCTCCAGTCCATGCACAGAGTCTGCCCGCAGGGAACTGAGTACGTTCTGAGTACGCGCACTCATGCCGTACGACGTGACCCGGACCACACTCCATGGCATGACGCACTTTCCGCCCCCGGCCGAGGAGTTGCGGCTCCTGGACGCGGAGCTGTTCCATCTCGACGCGCGCCGGGTCCAGTTGCTCAGGCGCCGCGCCTGGCTGGTCACCGCGCTGCAGACGCCGTCCGCTCCGCCGCGCCCGTCCACCCCGCCCCGCCCCGAGGCCGCCGCGCCCCGGGTGCAGAACGTGCTGCTGGTGCTCGGCGGTGTGCTGCTGGTCATCGCGGCGACGGCGTTCACCCTGGTCAGCTGGGGTGAGCTGGGGATCGCCGGGCGGGCCCTGGTGCTCGGCGCGGTCACCGCGGCCGCGCTGGCCGCACCCCCGGCGCTGCTGAAGCGGGGCCTGCGCTCCACCGCCGAGTCGGTGGCGGGCCTGGGCCTGGCGCTGACGGTCCTCGACGCGTACGCGCTGCACGAGGCGGTGTTCGTGGCGGCGGAGGGCGCGCCCTACACGGCGATCGCGTCGACGCTGCTGGCGGCCCTGTGGCTGGCCTACGGCCTGCTGCCGCCCTTGCGGGAGCTGCGGCTGCCGCTCCCCTCGGCCCTCCTGGCGGCCCAACTGCCGCTCTTCTTCGGCGCGCTGGCGCTGGACGCCGACTCCTACGGCGTCACGGCGGCCGTGCTGGTGACGGCCGCGTTCGACACAGGTGTGGCGCTCCGAGCGACCGCCGGTCCCGTACGTCTGCTCGCCGTCGTCGGCGCGTACGGTCTGGGCGGCTCGGGCGTATGGGCGGCCGGTTCCTTGTCCTGGACGGCAACCGGCCCGAGCGCCGCCGCCCGTGCGGCGGCGCTCCTCCTCCTCGCCGCGGCGATCACGCTGGCCGCGGCATGGCGA
>JABFXD010001034.1 GCA_013361925.1 Streptomyces sp.
GGTCGTGCTGGCCGACTCCACCCCCGTACCCCTGAAAACCCTGGCCGAGCGGGCGCGGGCGGCCGACGGGCCCGCGCTCCGCAAGGGCACGCACGTGCGGACCTGGAGCCTGGGCATGAGCGAGGACAAGCCGCCGATCACCTACCCGGAGGAGCGCGTCGTGCGCTGGAACGCCGACGACAGCCACACGGAGATCGTCGACGACGGCCACGAGCGCACCGAGCAGACGTACCCGCCCAGTTGGAGCGACGCCCCGCCGCAGTCGCCCCCGCCCGCCGACGTCGCCCGGCTGCGCGCCTATCTCCAGGAGGCCGCCTACAGCAGGACCCCGCTGGACACCGGCGAGCTCCTCGACGCCGTCGACCACGTGCTGGACACCTGGCAGTTCGGCGCCCGCGAATCGGCGGCGCTCGCCCAACTGCTCGCGGACACCGACGCGTTGAAGCCCGTCGGGCAGGTCACTGACCGGCTGGGGCGGCGCGGCCAGGCGTATGTGTACGAGCGGTCCGGGACCCGGAAGATGCTGATCATGGACCCGGCCACCGGTGCCGTACTCGGCCTGGAGACCACCTTCACCGAGGCGGAGCCCGAGTACGGCGTCAAGGCCGGGGACGTCATGGACTACAGCGCCTGGACGCGCTGACTCACGCCCCGAGCTGCCGGGCCGCGGCGTCCACCGTCTGCTCCAGCAGCGTGGCGATTGTCATCGGACCGACGCCGCCCGGCACCGGGGTGATCAGCGAGGCGCGCTCCACGGCCGAGTCGAAGTCGACGTCTCCGATGTTCCCCTCGTTGTACCCGGCGTCGATCACGACCGCGCCGGGCTTGATGTCCTGGCCCTTGATGAGCTTCGGCCGGCCCACGGCGGCGACCACGATGTCCGCCTCCCGTACGGCCGCCGACAGGTCCGCCGTCCGCGAGTGGCAGTACGTCACCGTCGCGTCCCGGGCGAGCAGCAGCATGCCGGCCGGCTTGCCGAGGATCGCGCTGCGGCCGACGACCACCGCCCGCTTGCCGGAGGGGTCGACGTCGTACGCGTCGAGCAGCCGCATGATCCCGCCGGGGGTGCAGGACACGAAGCCCGGCAGCGCGAAGCTCATCGTCGCGAAGGAGGCGAACGTGACGCCGTCGACGTCCTTCTCGGGCGCGATCGCCTCGAACGCGGCCCGCTCGTCGATGTGGGCGCCCATGGGGTGCTGGAGCAGGATGCCGTGCACGGCGGGGTCGGCGGAGAGCGCCCGGAGCGTGTCCACCAGCTCCTCGGTGGTGGTCGCCGCGGGCAGCTCCACGTGCCGGGAGTCGATCCCGGCCTTGCGGCAGCGGTTCTGCTTCATCCGGACGTACGTCACGGAGGCGGGGTCGGCGCCGACCAGTACGGTCGCGAGACACGGCGTCGTGCCGGTGCGTGCGGTGAGGTCGGCGGCGCGCGCGGCGGTGTCCTCGACGATGCGCCGGGCGAGCGCGGTGCCGTCCATGAGCCGGGCCTGAGACATGATCCACTCCTGGGCTGGTAGTCGGTTTCGCCCAGGCGCACGGCTTCATGTCGTACGGGCCGCTCCCCGGTGGTGCTCCACCTCAGCGCCAGTCACGGCCCGCCCCCAGCCTAACGCCGCGCCGACGGGGCGGTGGGGCTGGCCCCGGCGAGGACATGGGCTGCGCCGATCGCCTCGGCCCAGCGGGCGATCTCCGTGGCGGGGCGCGCCCCCTCGTCGCCGGTGTCGCGGGCCGGCGGCTCGGAGGGCTCTGCGCGGCCGGCGCCGCTGGAGGAGGCCGGGTTGGTCGGCCGTACCCATGAGAAGGACGACCGGCGCCGGGGCACGGTCCGGCTCAGCGCGGCCGGGCGCGGCGCCTTCGGAGTGCGCGTCGCGTCGGAGGAAGCGGACGAGGTCGCGCTCCTCGCAGGACCGAGCGCAGCAGAGCTGCCGACGCCAGCCGACCTGCTGCGGAAACCGGTCGTAGCGGCCGAGACCGGACCGGATACGACCGACCGAGGCCCGCACGCGCCGAGAAGGTCCAGGTCAACCGGGACGTGATCTGGACCTTCGGCAGACTTCTCCCTACTCGTCCCATGCCTGGAGCATGATCTGTTCGGCGATCTTGCCGTCGCGCAGCGTGATCATGGACTCGGCGAAGACCCGCATCCCGTCCGAGTACTCGCAGGACTCGGTGTACGCGACCTGGTCGCCCTCGACGATGCACTTCTCCAGCTTGTGCGCCTTGATGTCACGGCTGTAGACGTCCTCCAGGAGCTCGCCGATCTCGCCCCGGCCGTGCAGGATCCTCGGATTGCTGGGCTGGGTGTTGCGGTCCACGATGCGCAGCTCCGCGTCGTCCGCGTAGAGCGACAGAAGGTTCGCCGCCTTGTCGCCCTCGATGCCCTGACGCAGTGTCTCCGTGTTGAAAGCACCCATGATGACCTCCCGTGAGGCCCGCGGCCCGAGGGGAGGGGCCGCCCGGGTCTCACCTTCGAGGCTCCTCCGCCCCGCCGGTCTCGGCAAGCGCAACGGAGGTACTGCGCCTGACGGGTGAGAGGCGCCCCGCACCCGTGTCCCCGCCCGGCGCGCCGACGTTGCTGACAACATGATCTCCACTCGACGTATCGTCGCCGTCGTCGGCCTCGCCGCCGGTGTCACCGGCCTCGCCGCCCCGATGGCAAGCGCGGCCCCCGCGGACGCCGACGCCGCCCGGCTCAGCCCGATCGCCATGCTCGACTCGCTGGCCCTGAGCGACATCCCCGCGGAGCGCCGGGCCGAGATCCCGCGCCCGTCCGAGCAGCTGGCCGGCCTCAACCGGGTGAACGACCTCAACCAGCTGACCCAGATCACCGACCTGGCCGCCCCCGTCACCGGGCTGCTGCCGGCCATCCAGTAGTCGTCCGATCCGCGTACGGACTCGTACGCGTAGCTACACATCAAGGGCCGTCCGGGCAACCGGGCGGCCCTTGACATTGCCCGCGGCCCCACGGAGCATGCGCTTAGCAAGTGAATCTTGGTTCACATAGCGAACAAATTCACGTGGCGAACGAAGAGGTCCGCATCATGCCCATCACCCGCGAACTCCTCATCGGCGGCAAGGACGTGCCCGCCGCCTCCGGCCGGACGGCCGAGGACCTCAACCCCTACACCGGGGAGGTGTACGCGACCGTCGCGGCGGCGGGCCCCGAGGACGTGCGGCGGGCCGTGGACGCGGCCGACGCGGCGTTCGAGGAGTGGGCGGCGCTGGCCCCCTTCGCCCGGCGCGCGATCCTGCTCAAGGCCGCCGACCTGCTGGAGGGCAAGGGCGACCAGGTCGCCGAGCTGATGGCGGGCGAGGCGGGCGGCACCCGGCCGTGGGCGTACTTCAACGTGGCGCTCGCCTCCAACATGCTGCGCGAGGCGGCGGCCGCCGTGACCGCCCCGCGCGGTGAGGTGCTCGCCGCCCAGGAACAGGGCGCGCTCGGCCTCGCGGTGCGCGAACCCGTCGGCGTGGTCGCCGCGTTCGCGCCCTGGAACGCGCCGGTCATCCTCGGCGTCCGGGCGGTCGCGGCGCCGCTGGCCGCGGGCAACACGGTCGTCGTCAAGGCGAGCGAGGACGCGCCGCTGGCCTGCGGCCTGTTCGTGGCCGACGTGCTGCGCGAGGCCGGGCTGCCGGACGGCGTGCTCAACGTCATCACCAACGACCGGGCGGACGCCGCCGAGATCGCCGAGGTGCTGATAGCCGACGAGCGGGTACGGGCCGTGAACTTCACCGGCTCCACCAACGTCGGCCGCATCATCGGCGAGCACGCGGCACGCCATCTCAAGCCCGCTGTCCTGGAGTTGGGCGGCAAGAACGCGGTGATCGTGCTGGCCGACGCGGACGTGGACTACGCCGTCGACGCCGTCACCTTCAGCGTGTTCATGAACGCCGGGCAGATCTGCATGTCCGGCGACCGCATCCTCGTCCACGAGTCCCTCGCCGAGGAGTTCACCCGCAAGTTCGCCGCCAAGGCCGCCGCGCTCCCGTCCGGCGACCCCGCCGATCCGCATACCGTGGTCGGCCCGCTGGTCGCCGCCTCCGCCGCGCAGCGCGTGGCCCGACTGGTCGAGGACGCGGTCGCCAAGGGCGCGAAGATCCTCACCGGCGGCGGACAGCCCGAGGGCGCGGTCCACCCGGCGACCGTGCTCACCGACGTGCCGAAGGACGCCGAGATCTATCACGCGGAGGCGTTCGGGCCGGTGTGCGTGGTGGAGACGTTCGCCGACGACGTCGCCGCCGTGGCCGTCGCCAACGACACCGACAACGGTCTGACCTGCGGCATCATCACCGAGAACGCCACCCACGGCCTGGCCGTCGCACGCCGGGTCCGCACCGGCATCGTGCACATCAACGACCAGTCGGTGGCCGACGAACCGCAGGCCCCGTTCGGCGGGTTCAAGTCCTCCGGGTACGGCCGCTTCGGTGGCCGCTGGGGCATCGAGGCCTTCTCCAACACCCGCTGGGTGACCATCGCCACCCAGCAGGCGCACTACCCCTTCTAGGGCCTGCCCGGCGGGCCCTCGCCCTGTTCCGGCCCGGCGTCCAGGAAGTGGAAGCCGGGCCGCGGGTGCATCAGGAAGTCGTGGTGGGAGATGTTCCACGCGTAGGCCCCCGCCAGCGAGAACAGCACCCGGTCGCCGGCCCGTAGCCCGGCGGCGGGCACTCGGCGGGCGAGCGTGTCCTTCGGCGTGCACAACTGCCCGGCGAGGGTGATGTGTTCCCCCTCGGCGCCGGGCCGCGGCCAGGGGTACGGCCATCCGTCGACGGGGAGGACCGAGCAGGGCTGGTCGTGTCCCTTCGTCGCCGGGGTCCGCAGGTGGTGGGTGCCGCCCCGGACCACCGCGAACTCCTCGCCGTGGCTGCGCTTCACGTCCAGCACCTCCGTGGCGTACCAGCCGCAGTACGCCGTCAGCGCCCGCCCCGGTTCGATCCGCAGCGTCAATTCGGGGTGTTCCTCGGTGAGTCGGGCGAGGCCGCTGCCGTAGGCGGGCCAGTCGAAGCGACGCTCAGGGTCGGTGTAGTCGACGTGCATGCCGCCGCCGACGTTGACCTCGGCCAGCGGAACTCCGAGGCCGACCGCCCACCGCACCACGGCCTCCGCCGCCGCGAGAAGCTCTGGTGCCTCCAGGCCGCTCGCCAAGTGGGCGTGGACACCTCGGAGTTCGAGATGCGGGTAGGCGCCGTCGGTGAGGGCGTGTACGACCTCGGCGGCCTGGTCCGGATCCATGCCGAACGGGGTCGGCCGGCCGCCCATCGCGAGCGCACCGCCCGCCAGCGAGCCGTCGTCGAGCGCCAGGTTGACGCGCGGCAGCACCGCGACGCGTCGCCGGGTCCGTCGCGCCAGCTCGCCCAGCATGCGCAGCTCGTGCACGCTCTCGACGTGGAAGCGCTCAACTCCGTCTTCCAGCGCGGCCGTCACCTCGTCCGGGGTCTTGCCTGGCCCGCCGAAGGCCAGCGGGCGGCCCGGTACGGCCTGGGCGACATGGGCGAGTTCCCCGCCCGAGGAGACCTCGTAGCCGTCGACGTAGGGACCGAGCGCGGCGAGGATCTCCGGTTCGGGGTTGGCCTTGGCGGCGTAGTAGAGCTCGACGCGCTCGGGGAGGGCGTCCCTGACAGCGGCGGCGTGAGCGCGAAGAGAAGCCAAGTCATAGACATAGGCCGGTAGTTCGTCGGCGGACAGAGATCGGACGTGGTCATGGACGGTGGCGGTCGTCATCGGGTGCTCCCGGTCAGGATGTCCTCGGCGAGCGGGGACGGCAGGCGGACGTAGCCGGCCTCGCGGTCGGCCTTGCGCTCCCAGCGGGTGAGCAGATTGGCCTTCGCGGGCAGCGGCACACCGGCGAGGAGGGCGGCGAGCCGCGGCGGGCAGCCGTGGCGGTCGGCGTACCGCTGGAGCGTCGCCCGCACCCGGCCCCACAGCGCGGCCTCCGCCCCCGGGTGCAGATCGGCGAGGGCGGCGAGCAGTTCGGCGACATGGTTGACCAGCAGGCAGTAGACGACCCGGTCCCAGCCGCGTCGCGCGTCGTACGTCATCGGGCCCGCCACCTCGGGCGGCAGCGCGGCCAGGGTGGTGACGTGGTGCTCGGGGAGCAGCTTGGTGCCCTCCAGGTCGCGGAAGAGGACCTGGGCGGGCATGCCGTCGCGGTTCACGCAGACCAGGACGTTCTGCAGGTGGGGTTCCAGGACCAGTCCGTGGTCGAAGTAGGCGGCCAGGACCGGCGGGATCAGCAGGTCGAGATAGGCCGACCACCAGTCGAGGGCCGCTCGGGCGTCCGGGGTGCCGAGGAGGCGGGAGATCTGCGCGTCGCTGCTCGGGTACTCGTCGGCCACCGCGGCCGCCAGCAGGGGCGTGGTGCCCGGCGCGAGCCGTGCGGGCAGGCCCTCGCGGACGATGACACCGAAACCCTCGAACAGCGCCTGGTCCGGCGTGCCGTCGGGGCCGGGCAGGGCGAGGGTGCGGTAGGCGGGTTCGCGGAGCACCGCACTGCCCGGGAAGCGGTGGGCGAGGTCGGCCAGGGCCGGGGCGAGGGCGCGGGTCAGGGCGACGGCGCCGGAGAGCTCGTAACTGCTGTTCTTGCGCAGGCAGTTGGTGATCCGCACGTTCAGGCTGAACTTGAGGAAGGTCTCCCCGTCGTACAGCGTGCGCACCGACGCCGTGGCGGCGAAGGGCCGCCCGCCCGGGCCGAGATCGAGGACGTCACCGCGCGCGAGGGCCGCGCGCAGGGCCGGATGATCGCGGAGGGTCTCGTACTGCCAGGGGTGGGCGGGCAGCAGCCGGTAGCCCTCCGGGAGGCCGGCACATGGCCGGTCCAGCGGTGCGACGGCCGTCGGCTCGGCGGCCTCCTCGGCGATCAGCTCGTCGCGTACGGCGAGGTGCCGCAGCGGGAAGACGGCCCCGGCCTCCGGGGCGTACGCGGACCAGGCCCGCGGGTCGCCGGTGCGGGCCTTGGGGGTGGGGTGGAAGCGGTGCCCGAACAGCAGGGACTGCTCGGAGACGAGGTAGGCGTCGGCCGTCGCCGAGGCACCCGGGGCGGCGAGCGCGCTGGTCACGGACTCGTGGCTGGAGGCGACCTGCTCCAGGAACTCGTCGTTGCGCACACCGGTGCGCAGCGACAGTTCGTCGTGTGTGTAGGCGGCGAGGCGCTGCCAGTCCACCTCCGCCCAGTCGCCGTCGCGCTGTTCGTGCACCGGCCCGGCGAAACGGTGCGCGCCGAGCAGCGAGGTCCGGCGCAGGGCGACGCGCAACAGGACCCCGCGGCGCGGGAGCCGCAGCAGGAGCGTGCCGTCGGCGACGACACTCTGGCGTTCCGGCCCGGACACCTCGCGCAGCAGACAGTTGAGGAGGGTGTGGGCCACCACCTCGTCGGCCGTGGGCAGGACGGTACGCGCGGAGGTGGGGGTGAGCGAGGGCATCAACGGCTCCAGCGGGGGGTCATGGAGGGGAGGAGGGTCGCCACGGCGGTGACGGCGGCAGCGGCGGCGCCGGTCAGCACGGGCGCGGCG
>JABFXD010000067.1 GCA_013361925.1 Streptomyces sp.
GACGATGCTCGTCCAGTCCGGCCGCCCCGTCGGCGTCATGCAGACCCACGAGTGGGCCCCGCGCGTCCTCATCGCCAACTCCAACCTGGTCGGCGACTGGGCCAACTGGGAGGAGTTCCGCCGCCTGGAGGCCCTCGGCCTGACCATGTACGGCCAGATGACCGCCGGCTCCTGGATCTACATCGGCACCCAGGGCATCCTCCAGGGCACCTACGAGACCTTCGCCGCCGTCGCCGCGAAGAAGTTCAACGGCACCCTCGCCGGCACGATCACCCTCACCGCCGGCCTCGGCGGCATGGGCGGCGCCCAGCCCCTCGCGGTCACCATGAACGACGGCGTCGCCATCTGCATCGACTGCGACCCCCGCGCCATCGAGCGCCGCATCGAGCACCGCTACCTCGACGTCAGGGCCGACAGCCTGGAGCACGCCCTCCAGCTCGCCGTCGAGGCCCGCGACGCCCGCCGCCCGCTCTCCATCGGCCTGCTCGGCAACGCGGCGGAGCTGTTGCCCCGCATGCTCGCCGAGAGCGCCCCCATCGACATCGTGACCGACCAGACCTCGGCGCACGACCCGCTGGCCTACCTGCCCCTCGGCGTCGACTTCGACGACATGGCGGACGCGGTGGCGAAGGACCCGGCCGGGTTCACGACCCGCGCCCGCGAGTCCATGGCCCGGCACGTCGAGGCGATGGTCGGCTTCATGGACGCCGGCGCCGAGGTCTTCGACTACGGCAACTCGATCCGCGGCGAGGCCCAACTCGCCGGGTACGAGCGGGCGTTCGCCTTCCCCGGCTTCGTCCCCGCCTACATCCGCCCCCTCTTCTCCGAGGGCAAGGGCCCCTTCCGCTGGGCCGCCCTGTCCGGCGAGGCCTCCGACATCGCCAAGACCGACAAGGCGATCCTGGACCTCTTCCCGGAGAACGAGTCCCTCGCCCGCTGGATCAAGATGGCCGGGGAGCGGGTCCACTTCCAGGGCCTGCCGGCCCGCATCTGCTGGCTCGGCTACGGCGAACGCGACAAGGCCGGCGATCGCTTCAACGACATGGTGGCGAGCGGTGAGCTGGCGGCCCCGCTGGCCATCGGGCGCGACCACCTCGACTCCGGCTCCGTCGCCTCCCCGTACCGCGAGACCGAGGCCATGCTCGACGGCTCCGACGCGATCGCCGACTGGCCGCTGCTGAACGCCATGGTCAACGTGGCCTCCGGCGCCTCCTGGGTGTCCATCCACCACGGCGGCGGCGTCGGCATGGGCCGCTCCCTCCACGCCGGCCAGGTCACCGTCGCCGACGGCACGAAGCTGGCCGGCGAGAAGATCCGCCGCGTCCTCACCAACGACCCCGGCATGGGCGTCATCCGGCACGTCGACGCGGGCTACGAGATCGCGGAGACGGTGGCGGACGAGCGGGGCGTGCGGGTGCCGATGCGCGAGGGTGACTCGGCGTGACGGAGACGTCCAACGGCAGCTCGTTCCACACCATGTGGCGCGAGCTGCTCCCCATCGGCCGCCACGCCGACTCCCACGGCTACCGCCGGTTCGCCTGGACCGGCGCCGACACGGAGTGCCGGGCCTGGTTCCGCACGCAGGCCGAGGACCGCGGACTGGCCTACGAGGTCGACCGGAACGGCAACCAGTGGGCCTGGCTCGGGGATCCGGCCGCCGGGGACGCCGTCGTCACCGGGTCGCATCTGGACTCCGTGCCCGACGGCGGGGCCTTCGACGGGCCCCTCGGGGTCGTGTCCTCCTTCGCCGCGCTCGACGAACTGCGGGCCCGGCGGGTGGAGTTCACCAAGCCCCTCGCCATCGTCAACTTCGGCGACGAGGAGGGCGCCCGCTTCGGGCTCGCCTGCGTCGGCTCACGGCTCGCCTCCGGACAGCTCACCGTCGAGCAGGCCCACCAGCTGACCGACGGGGACGGGATCACGCTCCCCCGGGCCATGGAGGCCGCCGGGTACGACCCCGACGCCATCGGCGCCGACCCGGAGCGGCTCGGCCGTGTCGGCGCCTTCGTCGAACTGCATGTCGAGCAGGGCCGGGCGCTGGACATCTCCGGCGACCGGGTCGGCATCGCCAGCGCCATCTGGCCGCACGGCCGGTGGCGGTTCGACTTCCGGGGCGAGGCCAACCACGCCGGCACCACCCGCCTCGTCGACCGGCACGACCCGATGCTGTCCTACGCCGAGACCGTCCTCGCCGCCCGCCGCGAGGCCGAACTCGCCGGTGCCGTCGCCACCTTCGGCAAGATCTCCGTCGAACCCAACGGCGTCAACGCGATCCCCTCCCTCGTGCGCGGCTGGCTCGACTCCCGCGCCGCCGACCAGGCGAGCCTCGACCAGGTCGTCGGCGGGATCGAGAAGGCCGCCCGCGCGTACGCCGACGCCCACGGCATCGCGCTCGACATCGTCCGTGAGTCCTTCACGCCCGTCGTCGAGTTCGACCACGCCCTGCGCGACGAACTCGCCCGGATCCTGGGCCGCGACAGCGAGCTGAGCGTCCCCGTCCTGGGTACCGGTGCCGGACACGACGCCGGAATCCTGTCCGGGACGATCCCGACCGCCATGCTGTTCGTACGCAACCCCACCGGCGTCTCGCACTCCCCGGCCGAGTTCGCGGCCGAGGACGACTGCGCGGCCGGGGTCCTCGCCCTCGCCGACGTACTGGAAGGACTGGCCACCACGTGACCACGTACTGGCTGGAGCACGCCTGGCTCGACACCCACGTCGAGCCGGGCGTGGCGGTGGTGACCCGGGACGGCCGCATCAGCGACGTCCGGACCGGCGTCGACACCCCGCCGCCCGGCGCCGAGATCCTGCGCGGTCTCACCCTCCCCGGCCTCGCCAACGCCCACAGCCACGCCTTCCACCGCGCCCTGCGCGGCACCGTCCAGGTCGGCTCCGGGACCTTCTGGACCTGGCGCGAGGTCATGTACGCCACCGCCGACCGGCTGACCCCGGAGAGCTACCACGCCCTCGCCCGCGCCGTGTACGCCGAGATGGCGCTGGCCGGGGTGACCTGCGTCGGTGAGTTCCACTACCTCCACCACGCCCCCGGCGGCACCCCCTACGCCGACCCCAACGCCATGGGCGAGGCCCTCGTCGCGGCCGCGGCCGACGCCGGCATCCGGATCACCCTCCTCGACACCGCGTACCTCTCCGCGGGCTTCGGGCAGCAGCCCAACACCCACCAGCTCCGCTTCTCCGACGGCACCGCGGAGGCCTGGGCCGAACGCTGTTCACTTCTCAAGGAACGGGATCACGCGCGGATCGGCGCCGCCATCCACTCCGTACGGGCCGTGCCCGCGGGCCAGTTGGCGACCGTGGCCGAATGGGCCGAGGAGCGGCGGGCCCCGCTCCACGTCCACCTGTCCGAGCAGACCGCCGAGAACGACGCCTGCCGCGAGGCCCACGGGTGCACGCCCACTCGGCTCCTCGCCGACCACGGCGTCCTCGGCCGCCGCACCACCGGCGTCCACAACACCCACCTCACCGACGAGGACATCGCCCTGATCGGCGGCTCCGGGACCGGTACGTGCATGTGCCCGACCACCGAGCGGGACCTCGCCGACGGCATCGGACCGGCCGTCGCCCTGCAGAAGGCCGGCTCGCCGCTCTCCCTCGGCTCCGACAGCCACGCCGTCATCGACCTGCTCGAAGAGGCACGGGCGATGGAGCTCAACGAGCGGCTGCGCACCCGCACCCGGGGTCACTGGACGGCGGCGGCGCTGCTGCGGGCCGCCTCCGCCGACGGCCACGCGGCCCTCGGCTGGGACGAGGCGGGCACCATCGAGCCCGGCGCCCTCGCCGACCTCACGACCGTCGCGCTCGACTCGGTCAGAACAGCGGGGCCGCTGCCCAGGCTCGGCGCCGAGACGGCCGTATTCGCGGCGACGGCAGCGGACGTACGGCACACCGTCGTGGGCGGACGGCACATCGTGCGCGACGGGGCGCACACCCTCGTACCGGACGTGCCGCAGGCTCTCGCGCGGGCCGTCGAAGCCCTCCGCTCCTGAAGACGACCGACAAGGACGCCATGAGCAGCACCGTCATCACCAACATCGCCACGCTCGTCACGAACGACCCTTCCCTCGGTGACGGCTCTCCCCTCGGCCTGATCCAGGACGCGGCCGTCGTCATCGACGGCGACCACGTCGCGTGGACCGGTGAATCAAGCAAAGCACCCGCCACTGACAACCGGGTCGACGCGGGCGGCCGTGCGGTGCTCCCCGGCTTCGTCGACTCCCACTCCCACCTCGTCTTCGCCGGTGACCGCACGCAGGAGTTCAACGCCCGGATGTCGGGCCGCTCGTACACCGCGGGCGGCATCCGTACGACGGTCGCCGCGACGCGGGCCGCGAGCGACGCCGCACTCGAAGCGAACCTCACCCGCTATCTCGCCGAGGCCCTGCGCCAGGGCACGACGACCTTCGAGACGAAGTCCGGCTACGGCCTGACCACCCACGACGAGTCCCGCGCCCTGCGCATCGCCGCCGCCCACACCGACGAGGTCACCTACCTCGGCGCGCACATCGTCTCCCCGGACCACGCGGACGACCCGGCGGCGTACGTCGCCCTCGTCACCGGTGAGATGCTCGACGCCTGTGCCCCGTACGCCCGTTGGATCGACGTGTTCTGCGAGAAGGGCGCCTTCGACGGCGACCAGGCCCGCGCGATCCTCACGGCCGGCAAGGCCAAGGGGCTGCACCCGCGCATCCACGCCAACCAGCTCTCCTACGGCCCCGGCGTCCAGCTGGCCGTCGAACTGGACGCGGCCAGCGCCGACCACTGCACCCACCTCACGGACGCCGACGTCGACGCCCTCGCGAACGGCGACACCGTCGCCACGCTGCTGCCCGGCGCCGAGTTCTCCACCCGCGCCGAGTGGCCGAACGCCCGCCGGCTCCTGGACGCCGGCGTCACCGTGGCCCTCTCCACCGACTGCAACCCGGGCTCGTCCTTCACCTCGTCCGTCCCGTTCTGTATCGCGCTCGCCGTGCGGGACATGGGCATGACCCCGGACGAGGCGGTCTGGTCGGCCACCGCGGGCGGTGCGGCGGCCCTGCGCCGCGACGACATCGGCCGCCTCACCCCGGGCAGCCGGGCGGACCTCACCCTCCTCGACGCCCCGAGCCATGTGCACCTGGCCTACCGGCCGGGCGTCCCGCTGGTGAGCGGGGTATGGCGACGGGGCGCGCGCGTCGTCTGACGCACACGCCCCGCACCCGACAAAAGCCGGAACACCTCAGAGGATCAGGGTCACTCCTCGACCGTCAGCCCTTTTCGCAGCCGTACCAGCGTCCGTGACAGCAAGCGCGACACATGCATCTGCGAGATGCCGAGCTCGTCGCCGATCTCCGACTGGGTCATGCCCGCCACGAAGCGCAGGGAGAGGATCGTCCGGTCCCGGGAGGGGAGGTCGGCGATCAGGGGCTTCAGGGACTCCACGTACTCGATGCCCTCGATGCCGTGGTCCTCGTAGCCGATCCGGTCGGCCAGCGCGCCCTCGGCGTCGTCCTCCTCCGGCTGCGCGTCCAGCGAGGACGCGGTGTACGCGTTGGAGGCGGCCATGCCCTCGACGACCTCGTCCTTCGACAGCCCCAGGCGCTCCGCGAGCTCGCCCACCGTCGGCGCCCGGTCCAGCTTCTGCGCCAGTTCGTCGCCGGCCTTGGCCAGGTCGAGGCGGAGCTCCTGGAGCCTGCGCGGGACCCGCACCGACCACGAGGTGTCGCGGAAGAAGCGCTTGATCTCGCCGATGATGGTCGGCATCGCGAAGGTGGGGAACTCCACGCCGCGGCTCAGCTCGAAGCGGTCGATCGCCTTGATCAGGCCGATCGTGCCGACCTGGATGATGTCCTCCATCGGCTCGCTGCGCGAGCGGAAGCGGGAGGCGGCGAACTTGACCAGGGCCAGGTTGAGCTCGACGAGCGTGTTACGGACGTACGAGTAGTCGTGGGTCCCTTCCTCCAGCGACTCCAGGCGCGCGAAGAGGGTCTTGGACAGAGCCCTCGCGTCCACCGGTCCCACCTCGTCGTACGGGGGGATCTCCGGGAGCCCGGCGAGCGCGTCGTCCGCGTCAGGGCCCGCGAGGGCGTCCTGCTCGATGGGATCAAGCTGTTCCGGGGGGGATGTCGACGTCGCCTTCTGGGTATGCGATGCGTCGAGCCGGGGTGACATGATGTCCTCCATCGTTCTCGGCATGTGGCTGCCGAAGCCGTTCGTGCACTGCGGTGTGCGGCGCCTCCAAAGCCGGCCGTGTCGAGTACGTGTCTGTACTAGCCCTACCCGGTTTCCCGACCTCGCCGCAAGTGCGTTCTGTGGGGAAATGTCCGTTTGTGTGCGGATGTTCGGGTGTCAGGGTGTGTGAGGAAGGCGTAGTGTTCGAGGGCGTCAGCAGCAGCCACGACGTCGGGAGAGAGAGACGGCATGGACCGCGGGACGGTCGGCAGCGCACAGTCTGGCCGGCTTCTGGTCGAGGTGCGAGAAGAGGGCGTCAGCGCCGTCGTGACCCCGGCAGGTGAGTTGGATCACCACACGGCAGATCTGTTGCGTGAGCCACTGGAGGAATGTCTGTCCAAGGGCTTCAGCCGCCTGGTGGTCGACTGCTCACGCCTGGAGTTCTGCGACTCCACCGGCCTGAACGTCCTGCTCGGTGCGCGGCTGAAGGCGGAGGCCGCCGGGGGTGGGGTGCATCTCGCCGGGATGCTGCCCGTCGTGGCGCGCGTCTTCGAGATCACGGGCGCCGACGCGGTCTTCACGGTCCATGACACGCTCGCCGCGGCCCTGGCCGACGAGACCGGCTGAGCCGGCCCGCGCCGACCGCGTGGAGCGCCTCGTCGTCCCAGGTGGAGCGGTGTGTTCCCCGGGTCGCGCCTTCCGTGCCGAAACAGGGGGTGTTCTGCCGGTTCGGTCGGGCAGGAGACATCCTGACAGTCACGCGGGGGACAGCCGGGGGTCGTACGACCCGCGTTTCCGCCTGCGGACGACGTACTGCAACGTGACTATTGAATCGTGAACTGGTGAATCGGTGAGGTGAAGCGCTGATGAGCAGCACCCGGCCTTACTCGCCGGGCGACCGCGGCCCGGGGGCCGACGGCGCTTCCGGGGCGTCCGAAGGGGGTGCGGCCGTGCCGTCTGAGTCCTCGGCGGGCCGGCAGGTCCGCAGACTGAACTTCGACGACGCGAGCGGTGTCGTCCCGATGGCCCGCGACTTCGCCCGGCAGGCGCTGTACGCGTGGGGCTGGCTGCCCGCCGCCACGGCCGACCAGCGGGCCGCCGCCGAGGACGTGCTGCTGGTCGTCTCCGAGCTGGTCACCAACGCCTGTCTGCACGCCGAGGGTCCGGACGAGCTGTGGATCGCCTGCGACAACAAGGTGATCCGGGTCGAGGTCTCCGACCGCGGCGCCGGCCAGCCCGCACCCCGCACCCCGCACCGCGCGGGCCGCCCCGGCGGCCACGGCATGTTCATCGTGCAGCGCCTGTGCCTGGACTGGGGCGTCATCCGC
>JABFXD010000695.1 GCA_013361925.1 Streptomyces sp.
ACCACTCCGTTGATGTTGCTCGCCGCGTCCGACGCGAGGAAGACGATCGCGGCGGCCTGCTCCTCCGGCTCGGAGACGCGGCCGACGTTGCCGAAGTAGGGGCCGAGCGCCTGCGGGCCGTGTGCCTCGCGGTCGATGTCGGGGACCATGCCGGTCGCGGTGCCGCCCGGGGCGATGGCGTTGGCCCGGATGCCCTGGTTGCGGTACATCACGGCCAGGTTCTTGGTGAGACCCACGATGCCGTGCTTCGAGGCCGTGTAGGCGGCGCCCGCGGCGCTGCCCCGCAGCCCTGCCTCGGAGGCGGTGCTCACGATCGCGCCCCTGCCCGCCGCCAGCATGTGCGGCAGGACGGCCCGGGTCAGCAGGAAGGGCGCGGTCAGGTTGACCCGCAGCACCCGCTCCCACTCCGCGTCGCTCACGTCCGCGAGCGCCGACATCCGGTCCATGATCCCCGCGTTGTTCACCAGCACGTCCACGCCGCCGAACCGCTCCACCGCGGTCGCGGCCACGCGGTCGACGACGGCCTGCTCGCTCAGGTCGCCGGTGACGGCGACCGCCGTACCGCCCGCCTCCTCGATCTCACTGACGACCTTCGCCGCCCCGTCCGCGTTCAGATCCGCCACCAGCACCTTCGCGCCCTCGGCGGCGAAGGCCAGGGCGGCGGCGCGCCCGATCCCCGAGCCCGCTCCGGTGACGATGACGCTGCGTCCGTCGAGTCCAGTGGTCATGGCGGTTCCCTGTCCGTGCGGTGCGAGGGCGGCGTACGAGAGCGACGTGCCCGAGGTGTCTCCACCCTACGACTTAATGTCTGTGAGTGACATAAATTCGTGGTGGAGAATTCCGGGAGACGATCACCGCCAGCCGGAGGAACACATGACCGCAGCCCGCGGACGCACGGGACGACCACCGCTGACCGAGGAGCGCAAGGCCGAGATCCGGCTGGAGATCGCCCGGGCCGCGGTCGACCTGTTCGTCACCCAGGGCGTCGCGGCCACCACCGGCGAACAGATCGGCCAGGCGGTCGGCGTCTCCGCCCGCACCCTCTGGCGCTACTTCCCGAGCAAGGAGAGCTGCGTACGGCCGCTGTTCTCGGCCGGCATCGACGTGATCGCCGAGTGTCTGCGCGAGTGGCGCCCCGGGCAGCCCCTGGAGCAGCTCTTCGACCGCCGCCTCGCGGCCGACCCCGCCTTCGTCGCGGGGCCGGAGCGGGCGACGGTCGGGGCCCTGGTACGACTGACCCGCACTGAACCCGGGCTGCGCGCGATCTGGTTGCAGACGTACGACGAGGCCGAGCCGGCGTTCGCCCGCGCGCTCGGTGAGCGGGCCGGTCTGCCCGCGGACGACCTGCGGCCCACGATCCAGGCGGCGATGTTCAACGCGGCCCTGCGCGCGGCGGTGGAGCACTACGCCTGGCGCGTCGAGACCGAGCGGACGGACGCCGCGAGGGCGGAGGCCGAGCTGGCGGACACCATGCGCTCGGCCCTCGCCGTCGCGGCGCGGGGTATCTCGTAGGTCTCAGACCTTGCGGTACGTGTACGCCTCCGCTGCCGCCGCCTCCACCGCCGCGAGGTCCGCGCCGGTGGAGGCCGTGACGACCGCCGCGACCGCGCCCTCGACGAACGGGGCGTCCACCAGACGGGTGTCGGCGGGGAGTTCGTCGCCCTCCGCCAGCAGTGCCTTGACCGTCAGGACGGCACTGCCGAGGTCGGTGAGGACGGCGACCCCGGCGCCCCGGTCCACCGAGGCGGCGGCAGCGGCGATGAGCGCGGAGCTGGTCCCGAGCTCCCCGCCCTCGGTGCCGCCGGCCGGCGCGACCGGCACCTCGACGCCACCGCCCGCGAGCCCTCGCGCCAACTCGGCGACGGACGCGGCGACCTGGGCACTGTGCGAGACCAGCACGATCCCCACGAGCTCGCCGTCACTCACCGTTCGCCTCCGCGAGTGCCGCGACCAGCAGCGCGGACGAGGTGGCGCCCGGGTCCTGGTGTCCGATGCTGCGCTCGCCCAGATAGCTCGCCCGGCCCTTGCGGGCCTGCAACGGCGCCGTCGCGAGGGCCCCCTCCTCCGCGGCGTCCCGAGCGGCGGCGAACCCGTCGCCGAGCGCGGCCACGGCCGGGACCAGCGTGTCGATCATGGTCTTGTCGCCGGGCGCGGCCCCGCCCAGGGCCATGACCGCGTCCACCCCCGCCCGGAACGCCTCGGCGAACTGCCCCTCGTCCACCTCGGCGGCGTCCCCGAGCGCCTTCCCGGTGCGCCGCAGCAGCGTGCCGTACAGCGGCCCTGACGCCCCGCCGACCGTGGAGATCAGCTGCCGTCCGGCAAGGGTGAGCACGGCGCCGGGTGTCTCCGGGGCCTCCTTCTCCAGGACGGCCGTCACGGCGCGGAACCCGCGCTGGAGGTTGCTGCCGTGGTCGGCGTCCCCGATGGGGGAGTCGAGGGCGGTCAGCCGTTCCGCCTCACGGTCCACGGACGCGGCGGTCGCCGTCATCCAACGGCGGAAGAAATCGGCGTCGAGCACTGGATCTCCTTGCGTGGTAGGGGAGTTGACGGCCCGGCTCACATGCCCCAGCGCAGCCCCGCGGTCTTCACCGGCGCGTCCCACAGCCGCAGCGTCTCCTCGTCGATCTGGCACAGCGTGACCGACGCGCCCGCCATGTCGAGGGAGGTGACGTAGTTGCCGACGAGGGTGCGGGCGACGGCCACCCCGCGCTCGGTCAGCGCCCGCTGCACCTCGGCGTTGAACCCGTACAGCTCCAGGAGCGGGGTCGCGCCCATGCCGTTGACCAGCAGCAGCACCGGGTTGCGCGGGCTCATGTCGTCCAGGATCGCGTTGACGGCGAAGTCGGCGATCTCGCGCGAGGTCATCATCGCCCGCCGCTCCCGGCCAGGTTCGCCGTGGATGCCGATGCCCAGCTCCAGCTCCCCGTCGGGCAGGTCGAAGGTGGGGCTGCCCTTGGCGTACGTGGTGCAGGCGCTGAGCGCGACGCCGAAACTGCGGGAGTTCTCGTTGACCTGACGGGCGATCGACTCGACGCGCTCCAGCGGCTGTCCCTCGTCCGCGGCGGCTCCGGCGATCTTCTCGACGAACAGGGTGGCGCCCGTGCCGCGCCGGCCCGCCGTGTAGAGGCTGTCGGTGACGGCCACGTCGTCGTTGACGAGGACCTTCGCCACCTGGATGCCCTCGTCCTCGGCGAGTTCGGCGGCCATGTCGAAGTTGAGGACGTCGCCGGTGTAGTTCTTCACGATGAACAGCACGCCCGCGCCGCTGTCCACGGCCGCCGCCGCCCGGACCATCTGGTCGGGGACGGGGGAGGTGAACACCTCGCCGGGGCAGGCCGCCGACAGCATGCCGGGTCCCACGAACCCGCCGTGCAGCGGTTCATGCCCGGAACCGCCGCCGGAGACCAGGGCCACCTTTCCGGCCACGGGAGCGTCCCGCCGTACGATCACCCGGTTCTCCACGTCGACGGTGAGTTCGGGATGAGCGGCCGCCAGTCCGCGCAGCGCGTCCGCGACGACGGTCTCCGGGACGTTGATGAGCATCCGCATGGGTACCTCCTGGCCGAGTGGTGAACGGGATACCTGACGCATGCAGTATCGAACGTGCGGCAGCGAAGGTCACGACGGGGGACCGGTGCGGGCCGGTCGTGTCCACGCGTGCGCGATCAGGTGCTCGATGCGGGCGCGGTCCGGCAGCGGGCCGTGGTCGCCCGTCACCGCGAGGGCGGACGCGGCCGTGATGTGCCCGAGCCGCAGGGCGCGCTCCACGTCCCCGTCCCGCGCGAGCCCGGCCAGGAACCCGGCCGCGAAGGCGTCCCCGGCGCCCACCGGCTCCACCACGTCCACGGGCAGGGCGGGCACGGTCCAGGTCCGCTCCTCACCGAAGACGGTGACCGCCCGTCCGCCGTCCTTGACGACCAGCAGCCGCGGACGCGGCAACAGCCGCCGCACGTCGGCCGGTTCGAGGCCCGCGCCCCACAGGCCCTGGGCTTCGTCCAGGCCGACGAAGGCGAAGTCCGCGCGGTCGGCCAGCTCGCGCAGCACGGAGGCGGCCGTGCCGTCCGGCCAGAGCGCGGGGCGGTGGTTGACGTCGAAGCTGATCGCGTACGGGCGTTGGTCCGGCGGGGTGGCCAGGGCGCGTTCCACGAGGGCGCGGCACGAGGGGGAGAGCGCCGGGGTCACGCCGGTGAGGTGGACGAGCGAGGCGGCGGCCACTCTCGGGTCGTCCAGGACGTCGGGGCCCATGGCCGAGGCGGCCGAACCGGCGCGGTAGTAGTGGACGCGGGTGCCGTCGGGGCCCGGTTCCTTCACGAGCAGCCCGGTGCGCCGCCGCGGATCGTGGCGTACGGCGCCCACGTCGACGCCCGCCGCGGCGAGGACGGCACGCACGCGCCGGCCGAACGGGTCGGCGCCGAGCGAGGAGATCCACGAGACGGGGACGCCGAGGTCGGCGAGGTACATCGCCACGTTCGACTCCGCCCCCGCGACCGACAGGCGCAGGTTCTCGACGGTCTCCAGCGGCTGCGGCGCGGCGGGGGTCAGGGCCGCCATGGTCTCGCCGACACAGACGACCGGGCCCTCGGCGGGCAGCCACGCGCTCCTCATGCCGTGGCCTCGCCGACGGCGGCGAGGAAGGCTCGGGCGCGCTCGCGCAGGGCGTTGCGGCTGCCACCGTCGGCTGCGTCGCCGATCAGCGGGGAGCCGACGCCGACGGCGGTGGCCCCGGCCGCCAGGTAGGCGCGGGCGGCGGCCTGGTCGACCCCGCCGACCGGGACGAGGAGTTCGTGCGGGAACGGTCCGCGCAGCGCCCTGAGATAGGCGGGGCCGCCGGCCTGCGCGGCGGGGAAGACCTTGAGTCCGGTGGCGCCCTGGCCTCGGGCCGTCACGATCTCGGTGGGGGTCATGACACCCGCCAGCACCGGCAGGCCCAGGGCGGCGGCCGCGGTGACGCCTTCGCCCAGCGCCGGGGTGACCGCGAAGTCCGCCCCGGCGTCATGGGCGGCCCGTGCGTCGGCCGCGGTCAGGACGGTTCCGGCGCCGAGGGGCCGGTCCGGGCCGAGGGCCTCGCGGGCGCGCTCGATGACGGACAGGGCGTCCCTCCCGGTCAGCGACACCTCGATGAGCCCGACGCCCTCGTCGGCCAGGGTCAGCACGGTGCGCAGGGCGGCCTCGGGGTCGTCGCCGCGCACGATCGCGACGAGGCGGTGGGCGGTCAGCGCCGCTCGCAGGTCCATGGACGGGGCTCCTTGTCACGCGGGCCGGTTCAGGGGCGTACGTGATCATTGTGAGCCACTGCGCGTCTCAACTGGTCCATACCAAACTCTTGACATGTCCATCTCTCACTTCTTAAATCACGCAGTGAACTAAGCCGCGGTGAACCAAGCCGCGGTGAAACCGGCTTCCCCACCCCCCACCTCGCGCCGCCGCGCCGGCACAGGAGATGACGTGCTCCGACTCCCCAGACCCCGCACCGCCGCGGCCGCGCTGGCCGCCGCCACCGCCGCCTCGGTCCTCACCGGCCTCCAGCCCGCCCAGGCCGCGGCCACCGCCCTGCCCACCGGCTGGTCCACGGTCGTCAACGCCGGCAGCGGCAAGTGCCTGGACGCCCGCTCGGCGGCCACCGTCAACGGCACCGCCGTACAGCAGTACACCTGCAACAACAGCACCGCCCAGCAGTGGAGCCTCACCGCCACGAGCGACGGCTACGTCCGGATCAACAACCGCAACGACGCCCAGCAGGTCGCCGACGTCAGCGACGTGTCCACCGCCGACAACGCGGCCGTGCACCTGTGGACCTACGGCGGCGGCGCCAACCAGCAGTGGCTGCCCGTCGACGAGGGCGGCGGCGCCTACCACTTCGTCAACCGCAACAGCGGCAAGTGCCTCGACGTGCCCGCGGCCTCGACCGCCGACAGCGTCCAACTGGTGCAGTACACCTGCAACGGCACCGCCGCCCAGCGCTTCCAGGTCGCCCCCGTGAGCACCGCGCCCGGCGACGTCGACCTCGGCCCGAACGTGGTCGTCTTCGACCCGTCGATGCCCTCGGCCACCATCCAGAGCCGACTGAACCAGATCTTCCAGCAGCAGGAGACCAACCAGTTCGGCGACCGGCGCTACGCCGTGATGTTCAAGCCCGGCACCTACAGCAACGACGTCAACGTCGGCTTCTACACCCAGGTGCTGGGGCTCGGGCAGTCGCCGGACTCGGTCACGATCAACGGCGCGGTGCATGTCGAGGCCGACTGGTTCCCGCCGCAGAACGCCACCCAGAACTTCTGGCGCGGCGCCGAGAACCTGTCCGTCAACCCGACGGGCGGCACGGACCGTTGGGCGGTCTCGCAGGCCTCCGGCTACCGGCGCATGCATGTCCGCGGCAACCTCGAACTCAGCGACGGTGGTTGGTCCAGCGGCGGGTTCATGGCCGACACCAAGATCGACGGCCAGGTCCGCTCCGGCACCCAGCAGCAGTGGCTCACCCGCAACTCCCAGCTCGGCAGCTGGACCGGCTCCAACTGGAACATGGTCTTCGTCGGCAGCCAGGGCGTCCCGGGCAACAGCTTCCCCAACCCGCCCTACACCACGGTGAACCAGACGCCGACCGTGCGCGAGAAGCCCTTCCTGTACGTCGACGGCGCGGGCGCCTACAAGGTGTTCGTGCCCGCCGTGCGGACCAACTCCTCGGCGACCAGCTGGGCGGGCGGCAACGCCCCGGGTACCTCGCTCGGCATCGACCAGTTCTACGTCGTCAAGCCGGGCGCGACCGCCGCGCAGATCAACTCGGCGCTGGCCGAGGGCAAGAACCTGCTGGTCACCCCCGGTGTCTACCACCTCGACCAGACCCTGCGCGTGACCCGCCCGGACACCGTCGTGCTCGGCCTCGGACTGGCCACCTTCGTCCCCGACAACGGCGTCACCGCCATGACGGTCGCCGACGTCGACGGAGTGAAGCTGGCGGGCCTCCTCTTCGACGCCGGCACCACCAACTCCCGGACCCTGGTGGAGATCGGCCCGTCCGGCGCCGCCGCCGACCACTCGGCCGACCCCACCTCGCTGCACGACGTCTACTTCCGCGTCGGCGGCGCCGCCGTGGGCAAGGCCACCACCAGCCTCGTCGTCAACAGCGACGACGTCATCGGCGACCACATGTGGATCTGGCGCGCCGACCACGGCACCGGCGTCGGCTGGACCACCAACACCGCCGACACCGGACTGATCGTCAACGGCGACGACGTGACGATGTACGGGCTGTTCGTCGAGCACTACCAGAAGCACCAGACGATCTGGAACGGCAACGGCGGCCGGACGTACTTCTACCAGAACGAGATGCCCTACGACCCGCCCAACCAGGCCGCCTGGATGAACGGCTCGACCCAGGGCTACGCCGCCTACAAGGTCGCGAACACCGTCACCAGCCACCAGGCCTACGGGCTCGGCAGCTACTGCTACTTCAACGTCAACCCGAGCGTCACCGCGGAGCACGCCTTCGAGGTGCCG